>JBFINI010000594.1:0-2053 GCA_041611275.1 Burkholderiaceae bacterium | reverse complement strand
TGGGCCTGATCACGCTCGATGCATTTCGCGTCGGCGCCCATGAACAGCTGCGCACCTATGGCCGCATTCTCGGCACGCCGGTGCATCTGGCGCAGGACATGGCCACGCTGCGCGAACTGTTGGCCTCGATGGCCGGCAAGCGCCTGGTGCTGATCGACACCTGCGGCGTATCGCAGCGCGACGAGCGCCTGGGTGAAATGCTGCAGATGCTCGAGCAGGCAAGCGTCGGCCAACGACCGATCGAGCGGTTGCTGCTGCTGAACGCCGCATCGCATGCCGAAACGCTCGACGATGTGGCGCGTGCCTGGCAGGCGAGGCAGTGCGCCGGCGCCGTGCTGACCAAACTCGACGAGGCGGTGCGCATCGGCGGGGCGCTCGACTGCCTGCTGCGCTACAAACTGAACGTGCTGGGCGCAACCAACGGTCAGCGCGTGCCCGAGGATTGGGTTACCGCCGACGCCCGCGACCTGGCCGCGCTTGCGCTGCAGCCCGGACAGAACGCTTTCATCATGGCCGAGGCCGACGGCGCGGCGCTGGCGGCACACGCGAGGCAAATGAGCGTCACGACGGTTGGCTGATGCGGGAAGTATCTGCGCACGGGTCGCATTGATGATCGAAACGATCCAGCCTCGGGCGCGGCAGCCTGACCGCGGCATCGATCAGGCCGCGGGCTTGCGCGAGCTTTTTGCGCGGCCGGGTGCGCGTCTGCTCCCTGTGCTGGCCGGCGGTGCCGGTCGCGGCGAAACGCCCTGGCTGGCGCGACTGGGTGAAGCATTCGCGCGGACGGGGCAGAAGACGCTGCTGATCGACGCGTCGCGGGCGCAGATCGCGGCCGTTTTCGGGCTGCGTGCGCGCTTCGACCTGCAGCATGCGCTCGACGGCGATTGCCGCCTTGCGGACGTGCAACTCGATGCCGCCTCAGGGCTGACGGTCGTGCCGGCCGCACGTGCCTGCGAGCGTGCGGTCGCGGCCGAGGTCGGCGCGCCGGCGCTGCTGTCGCCATTGCTCGCCGTGCATCCGAACATCGTGTTGCTCCTGTTGCCGGCGACGGGCGCCCGGCTGGTGGCTGAGGGCGATGTGCTGGTGCCGGTTCTGCCGACGCGCGACTCGGTGGCGGCAGCGGTGGCGCAGATCGGCGCGGCGGCGAGCAGCCGGGGAACGCTGACTTTTTGCTTGCTTTTCCTCGGAATGGACAAGGAAGCGGCCGCTACGCTGGGCACGCGTATGAGTGATTTGATCGGTCCCCGGCTGAGAGCTGCGCTGCGTTTTGGAGCGGTCGCGCCATCGCCGCGCGACCTGGCGCAGGCTGTCGCGGCCATCAGCGGGCTGACGCTGGCCCAGGTTGCCCTGTCGGCGCCGCAGGTCCGCTCCGGAGAAAGACGGTGAAGCAGGACGCATTTGTGTATTCGGAAAAAGGCACGCTGCCCAGGCGTGACTACGCGCGCGAATACGCGCCGTTGGTGCGCAAGCTGGCGCACCAGATGATCGCCCGCCTGCCGGCCAACGTCGAACTCGACGACATGATCCAGGCCGGCATGATCGGCCTGATGGATGCGGTCACGCGCTTCGAGCAATCGCAGGGCGTGGCCTTCGAGGTCTACGCGGCCAACCGCATCCGCGGTGCGATGCTCGATGAATTGCGCGCCAACGACTGGCTGCCGCGCTCGGCGCGCAAGAGCCAGCGCGACATCGAGAACGCCGTGCACCGGCTCCAGGGGCGGGTCAAGCGCGCACCGACCGAGCCGGAGATCGCGCGCGAACTCGGCATCTCGCTGGCCGAGTACCAGCAGATGCTGACCGAAGCGCGCGGCGCGCAGCTGCTGTATTTCGATGATCTGGGTGGCGGCCACGACGACGAGGACTATCTCGAGCGACATGTCGCCGACGAGAGCGCCGATCCGTCGGCCATCCTGCGCGACAAGCGTTTTCACGGCGCGCTGGTCGAGGCGATCGGTGAGCTGCCCGAGCGCGAAAAGATGCTGATGGGCCTTTATTACGAGCAGGACATGAACCTGAAGGAGATCGGTGCCGTGCTCGGCGTCACTGAATCGCG
>JBFINI010000593.1:0-2056 GCA_041611275.1 Burkholderiaceae bacterium | reverse complement strand
CGGTGCTGGCATCGTTCGTGGCGGTGTGGGCCTTCGGGTTCACGCTGAACACGATGTCGTTGCTGGGGCTGTCACTGGCCATCGGCATTCTCATCGACGACGCGATCGTCGTGCGCGAGAACATCGTGCGCCACCTGGCGATGGGCAAGAGCCACGTGCAGGCGGCCCTCGAAGGCACCGAGGAGATCGGCCTGGCGGTGCTGGCCACCACCTTCACCATCGTCGCGGTGTTCATCCCGGTCGCCTTCATGGGCGGCATCATCGGGCGCTTCTTCCTGCAGTTCGGCGTCACCGTCGCGGCTGCGGTGCTGCTGTCGCTGTTCGTCAGCTTCACGCTCGACCCGATGCTGTCCAGCGTCTGGGCCGACCCGCACCCGGCGCCGGGCGCGCGCAAGACCTGGCTTCAGCGCGCCGGCGGCTGGATCGACGCGGCGATGGATGCGCTGCATGCGCTCTACGGGCGGGCGCTGGCCTGGGCGCTGCGCCGGCGCAAGACCGCGCTGGTGATCGCGCTGGCCTCCTTCCTCGGCAGCTTCGCGCTGGTGCCGCTGATCGGCTCGGAGTTCGTGCCCGAGGCCGACCTCGGCGAGGCCCAGGTCAATATCAAGACCCCGGTCGGCTCATCGCTCGAATACACGCTGGCCAAGACGCGCCAGGCCGAAGCCGCGCTGCGCGAGTTCGCCGAAGTCCAGGACACCTACGCCACCGTCAACAGCGGGGCGACGATCGGCAAGAACAACGCGCAGATCTATGTGCAGCTGGTGCCGCGCAAGCAGCGCAAGCTGAGCCAGGCCAAGCTGCAGAAACCGCTGCGCGAGCGACTGCAGCGCATCGGCGGGATCGAGGTTTCGGTCGGCACGCCGGGCGGCATGGGCGGCGGCAAGCCGATCCAGGTCAGCCTGCTCGGGCCCGACATCGCCGAGCTCGGCCGCATCGCCGAACAGGTGAAGGCCAAGATGGCCGGCATCCGCGGCGTGGTCGACATCGATTCCAGCCTGGAGGCGAGCCGGCCGACCCTGGCCATCGACATCCGGCGCGACCTGGCCAGCGACCTCGGCGTCGGCGTCGAGCAGATCGGCGGCGCACTGCGCCCGCTGGTGGCCGGCACGGCGGCGAGCTCGTGGAAGGCCCCCGACGGCGAGAGCTACGACGTACGCGTGCGCCTGCCCAGCGAGCAGCGCAGCAGTGCGGCCGACCTGAAGGACCTGCGCATCGCCAGCAGCCGGGCCGAGTCCGACGGCAGCCCGCGCATGGTGCCGCTGCAGCAGGTGGCCACGTTCAAGCCGATCACCGGCGCGTCGCGCATCGACCGCAAGAACCTGCACCGCGAGGTGCTGATCGGCGCCAACGCGTCCGGGCGGCCGGCCGGCGACATCAGTGCCGAACTGCTGCCGCTGTTGAAGACCATCGAACTGCCGAGCGGCTACAGCTTCTCGATGGGCGGCTCGACCAAGGACATGCAGGAAACCTTGGGCTACGCCGCGGCCGCGCTCGCGCTGGCGGTGATCTTCATCTACCTGATCCTGGCCTCGCAATTCAAGAGTTTCCTGCAGCCGGTGGCGATCATGAGTGCGCTGCCGCTGTCGCTGGTCGGCGTCTTCCTGGCCCTGCTGGTGACCGGCAGCACGCTGAACATCTTTTCGATCATCGGCTTCATCATGCTGATGGGCCTGGTCACGAAGAATGCGATCCTGCTGGTCGACTTTGCCAACCAGGCGGTGGCCGCGGGCAAGACGCGCATCGAGGCCTTGCTGGAGGCCGGCCAGGTGCGGCTGCGCCCGATCCTGATGACCACTGCAGCGATGATATTTGGCATGCTGCCGATGGCACTCGGCCTGGGCGAAGGCGGCTCGCAACGCTCGCCGATGGCGCATGCGGTGATCGGCGGGCTGATCACGTCGACGCTGCTGACGCTGATCGTCGTGCCGGTGATCTATACCTATACCGAGCAGCTCGGCGCCTGGGCGCTGAAGCGGCTCCGCGCCAGCGGCGCCGATGCGGCGCCGATCGGCGTCAGGCACGAGCCGGCGCACACTTGACGCTTGAAGCGCAGTTG
>JBFINI010000592.1:0-2057 GCA_041611275.1 Burkholderiaceae bacterium | reverse complement strand
GAGCGCGCGCGCGGTCGCCGAAATGTTGCCGTCGTGCTGGGCAAGCGTGCGCTGGATGTGTTCCCAGGCGAGGCGGTCCACCGACGGCAGGTCTTCCGGCAATGGAACCTCGGCGTTGCCGTCGACGTGCCCGAGCGCGACCTGCACCGCGTCGGCGTCGACCGGCTTGACTAGGTAGTCGGTGGCACCGAGCTTGATCGCTTCGACCGCGGTGGCGATGCTGGCGTAACCGGTCAGAATCACGATGCGCGTGTGCGGATCGACTTCCTTCAGACGCGCCACCAGGCTCAGCCCGGATGGACCGGGCATGCGCAGATCGACCACCGCAAACTCCGGGCTGAACGACTGCAGCAGTTCCAGCGCCGCCACCGCGCTGTCGGCGGTCACCACTTTGAAGCCGCGCCGTTCCAGCGCGCGGCCCATTGCCCACCGGCAGGACTCGTCGTCGTCGACCAGCAGCAGCGATGGCCGGTGATCGAGATCTATTTCCGGGTGCAGATTCGACGCCATCGCTTTGCACTCACTTGCCAGAGGCGGCGTCACGCCGCGACCGGAACGGTGACGCGCGCGCAGGTGCCGCCGCCTTCGCGGGGCAGGAACTCGAGCCGGCCGCCCATGCGCGAGATGGTCAGCTTGGCCAGGTAAATGCCCACCCCGTTGCCCGATGTCCCCGGCTTGGTGGTCGCGATCTGCTCGCCGAGCCGGTCGCGCACTTCGGCAGGGATTCCCGGGCCACGGTCGAGCACGTCGATCTGCACCTGCGCGGGCGTGCAATCCAACCGCACATCGACCGCCGACCCGGCCGCGTCGGCGGCATTGGCAAGCAGGCTGATCAGTGCCTGTCGCAGCGGCGCGCCGACCGTAATCGTCGTGGCCTGCGGGCATTGCATGTGCACGGCGACCGTCGTGCCGGGACGCATCGGCCTGAAAAGCTGGATCAACTGATCGACGAACTCGCGTGCCGTCTGCTGCTCGGTCTCGCCGATGCGGTCGGCGCCCATCGCCACGACGACGGTACGCAGCGACTGCTTGCACGACTGCACGGCGGCACAGATTGCATCGAGGTTTTCGTCGAACTCGTCCGGCGAGCACTCGCCGCGGCGCATGTCATGCGCGAGCACGGCGATCGTCGTCAGCGGCGTGCCCATCTCGTGTGCGGTGCCGGCCGCCAGCGCCGCGAGGTCGACGGCCTTTTCTTGCTCGACGTCGCGCAAGTGGGCAAGCGCCGCCATCCTGTCGAACCGCCGATTCATCGTCGACAGCCGGTAGCCGAAGAACGCCGCGATCAGGCCGAACAGCACGAAGTGCACCTGGTGCCCGAGCATGTCGAGTTGCTTGGGGCCCAGACTCGCGTGCAGCCAGTTCAGGTCGTAGTGATACTTGCGCAGCAGCGCAAAGGCAGACAGCGAAAGCACCAGAACCAGCACGACCTGACGCCGGCGCAGCACCAGTGCAGCGATACCGATGTACACCACAAACAGGTCGGCGAACGGGTTGTGCTCCGACCCGCCCAGCCAGTACAGCGCATGCGCCAGCCACAGCACGTCGAAGCCCAGATGGCCGACGAACTCGGCATGACTGATCGGCGCCGGCTGCTTCACACGGTGCAGCGCCAAGGCCAAGGCAGCGATTAGAGCCGCGATCGCCGCGATCAGCGGCGCCAGCGGCAGCCGAACGTCGAGCAAGGCACCGATCGCGACGAGCGTGAGCACAAACGCGCCTAACAAAGTGCCGCGCAGCAGCGCAAGGGTGAACAGGTGTGAGCGCAAGCGGCCGCTGTCGAGCCCCGGCCCCCGCATCCGGGCGCCGAGCGGCCAGTAATTCAGGGTCAGCGGTCCGCGCCCCGGGTGCGACAAAGCGCCGCGCGACAACGTGTCTTCTTCTCGAATCGCGGACATGGCGCTAGTTTTCGACTAGGAGCCGCTTTCGTGGTAGGCGAAAAAGATTACCCGATACGGTAGCCCGCGTGTCGTTTGCGAGCCTTGATGGCGGTCAAGCGGGTTTCGGCGACCGGCGCCCGCGCATGCGGTGGGTATCGGCGCGGCGATGGCTGTCGT
>JBFINI010000591.1:0-2060 GCA_041611275.1 Burkholderiaceae bacterium | reverse complement strand
CGCGCGGTGATGCGCGTGCCGGCCACATCGAAGGTCAGCGCGTCGCCAAGTTCGATGCCGAGCCGCTGCGCAATGCCCTGCTCGATCGACAGCTCGGCCGCATCGGCCGCGAACCAGCGGCCGCTGACGATCGGATTGTGCTCGGGCGCCTGGTCCGAGTAGGTGAGATTGAATTCCCGGTCGACTAGCCTTTGCGCGCGCTCGCTGCTGAAATTCTCCGGGCCGATCGCCTTGCCGTTGACCTCGATCAGCCGCCCACGCACCATCGGATGCAGCGGCGCACCGGCAATGCCCGCCTCGCGCAGACGCCGTTCGACCAGTCGCGTCTGCTCGGGCTGGATGTTGATGACAAAGCGGTTGGGCGCATCCGGCAGCGCGGCCGCCCGCCACGCGCCGACCAGATCGGTGCGTACAACCGTGAGCAGCAGCAGCGCCATGATGCCCACGGCCAGTGCAATCAGCTGCACGATCGCCGCCGCCGGCCGCCGCTGCACGGCGGCCACGGCAAAGCGCCAGGACACGCCGAGCGTGCTGATCGAGCGCAACGGCACCAGCAACTGCAGTACCAGCCACGCGCACAGGCCGAACAGCACCACGCCGAGCGCGAAGCCACCCGCCGTGAGTGCACCGATCTTCAGGTCTCCGGCGGTCCACAGCACCAGCAGCAGGAAGCCGGCCAGGCCGACCAGATAACCGGACAGCGCGCGCGACGACGGTGGCCCGACATCCTTGCGCAAGACGCGCAGCGGCGGCACCGAACGCAGCTGCGCCAGTGGCGGCAGCGAAAATCCCAGCAGCAGCACCAGGCCAGTGGCGCCCGCCTGCAGCGCCGGCGTCAGCGACGGCAGTGGCAATCGCGTGGTGATCAGCGAGCCGAGCGCCTGCAGCAGCGCGTAATGAAAGGCGAAGCCGAGCGCCACGCCGACCCCGCAGGCGGCCAGTCCGACATAGACGAACTCGAGCGCGAACAGACGGAAGATGTCGCGCTGCGCGAGCCCGAGGCAACGCATCATTGCGCATGAATCCAGATGGCGCAGCGAAAAACGGCGGCTGGCCACCGCCACGGCCACGGCGGCGATCATCGCTGCCAGCAGGGCCACCAGCGACAGGAAACGTTCAGCGCGCTCGAGCGTGCGCTGCATCTCCGGTCGCCCGCCTTCGAGCGTTTCGATCTGCTGGCCGCGCTCCAGCCCGCGGCGCAGCGCGCCGGCATAGCTGCGCACGGCATCAGGCTCGCCGGCGACGAGCAGCCGGTAGGTCACTCGCGCGCCCGGTTGGATCAGTTGGGTCGCCGGCAGGTCGGCAAGATTGAGCATCACCCGCGGCGCGAAGTTGATGAACTGCGCGCCGCGGTCCGGCTCGACTGTGACGATGCGCGCGACGGTGAACGCGCCTTCACCCAGCCGCAGGCGGCCACCGACGCCGATGCGCAGGCTGGCCAGCAGTTGCGGATCGACCCATACCGTGCCGGACTCCGGCACGCTCTGCGCCGGCGAATCGATGCCGTCGCGCTCGGCCGCCACACGCACGCGGCCGCGCAGCGGGTAGCGGTCAGACACCGCCTTTACCGCCGCCAGCGAATTCGCCTCGGCGTCGGCCTCGCTGATCACCATGCTGGGAAAGGTCACCGTTTCCGCGGTCTGCAGTCCGGCGGCGCGCGCGCGTTCGCGTTCGTTGCCGAGCGGCCGATCGGAGCTGAGCACCACGTCGGCACCGAGCAACTGAGTCGCATCGCGCTCCAGCCCGATGCGGATGCGATCGACCAGGAAGCCGACGCTGGTCACCGCCGCCACCGCGATGACCAGCGCCGCCGCGAGCAGCCGCAGTTCGCCGGCACGCCAGTCGCGCGCCGCCATGCGTGCAGCTTGCCTGATCAGATCCGATAACTTCATCCGAAAAACCTTCGCGACGATGCTGGCCCGACGCAGCGCCAGTAGGTGTCAGCCCTTCCTGCCATCGCGCCCGGGGGCGTTTTGCATCCGACCCATGAAACGACGCGACAGTTCCTGCGTGCGGACATTGTCAGATCCGCGCAGCGGCGCCGGCGGCAGCAGTGTTCG
>JBFINI010000590.1:0-2061 GCA_041611275.1 Burkholderiaceae bacterium | reverse complement strand
GCCGGCGCCTTCGATGCGGATCGTCTCGGACATCATCGAGTACACCGCGCACGAGATGCCGCGCTTCAACTCGATCTCGATCTCCGGCTACCACATGCAGGAAGCCGGCGCGACGCTGGTCCAGGAACTGGCGTTCACGCTGGCCGACGGCCGCGAGTACGTGAAGACGGCGATCGCCAAGGGGCTCGACGTCGACGCGTTCGCCGGGCGGCTCAGTTTCTTCTGGGCGATCGGCATGAATTTCTATCTCGAGATCGCCAAGATGCGCGCCGCGCGGCTGCTGTGGTGCCGGATCATGAAGGGCTTTGGCGCCCGCAACCCGAAGAGCCTGATGCTGCGCACGCACTGCCAGACGTCGGGCTGGAGCCTCACCGAGCAGGATCCGTACAACAACATCGTGCGCACCACCATCGAGGCGATGGCGGCGGTGTTTGGCGGCACACAGAGCCTGCACACCAACAGCTTCGACGAGGCGATCGCCTTGCCCTCGGAGATGTCTTCGCGCATCGCCCGCAACACGCAGCTCATCCTGCAGGAGGAAACGCACATCACCAATGTCGTCGATCCGTGGGCCGGCAGCTACATGATGGAGACGCTGACGCAGCAGATGGCCGACAAAGCCTGGGCGATCATCGCCGAGGTCGAGAAAATGGGCGGCATGACGCGCGCGGTGGCCTCCGGCTGGGCCAAGCTGAAGATCGAGGAGGCTGCGGCGCAGAAGCAGGCGCGCATCGACTCGGGCCACGACGTGATCGTCGGCGTCAACAAGTACCGCTCCGGCAAGGAAGATGCCTTGGAGATTCTGGAGGTCGACAACAACAAGGTGCGCGAGAACCAGATTGCGCGGCTGAAGAAGGTCCGCGCCGGTCGCGATGCCGGCAAGGTCGAGGCGGCGCTATCGGCGTTGAGCGACTGTGCGGCCAGCGGCAATGGCAACCTGCTCGATCTGGCGATCAAAGCGATCCGTCTGCGGGCGACCGTCGGCGAGGTCAGCGGCGCGCTGGAAAAGGTCTTCGGCCGGCATCGGGCCGACATTCAGAAGGTGGCGGGCGTGTACGCAGCGGCGTATCAGGATGGCGAAAGCAGCGACAGCTGGGAGCAGTTGAAGGGCGACATCGCCGCCTTCGGTGAGCAGCACGGCCGGCGGCCACGGGTGATGATCGCCAAGCTCGGCCAGGACGGCCACGATCGCGGCTCGAAGGTGGTGGCCACCGCCTTTGCCGATCTCGGCTTCGATGTCGACATCGGCCCGCTGTTCCAGACTCCGGACGAATGCGCGCGCCAGGCGGTCGAAAACGACGTGCACGCGATCGGCGTCTCGACACTGGCGGCCGGCCACAAGACGCTGGTGCCGGCGATCATCGCCGAGCTGAAGAAGCAGGGCGCCGAGGAGATCGTCGTTTTCGCCGGAGGCGTCATTCCGAAGCAGGACTATGAGTTCCTGCGTGCTGCCGGTGTGAAGGGCATCTTCGGTCCCGGCACGCCAATCCCGGTCAGTGCGCGCGAAGTGCTCGAGCAGATTCGCCAGGCGCACGGCGGCACGTAGGGTCGAATGCTGGCCGCTGCGGATCAGGCGCTGGTCGACGGCGTGCTCGGAGATGCGGGTCCGCGGCAGCGGCGCTCGATCGCCAAGACGATCACGCTGCTCGAATCGACGCGGATTGATCATCGCGCGCGGGCCGACGACGTGCTCAATGCGCTGCTGCCGGCCTGCGGTCGCTCGCTGCGGCTGGGCATCTCCGGCGTGCCGGGCTCGGGCAAGTCGACCTTCATCGAAACGCTGGGTCTTTACCTGATCGAGCAGGGCCATCGCGTCGCGGTGCTGGCCGTCGATCCTTCGTCGAGTCTTTCCGGCGGCTCGATCCTCGGCGACAAGACGCGCATGGAGCGGCTATCGGTGCATCCGCAGGCATATATCCGACCGAGCCCGACCAGCGGCACGCTTGGCGGTGTCGCCGAGAAGACGCGCGAAGCGATGCGCGTGTGCGAGGCGGCCGGCTTTGACGTGGTGATCGTCGAGACCGTCGGCGTCGGCCAGAGCGAAACGGCGGTCGCCAGCAT
>JBFINI010000589.1:0-2062 GCA_041611275.1 Burkholderiaceae bacterium | reverse complement strand
GGCATCTTCGCCGCCGTGGTGGCCACCGTCATCGGCACGATCCTCGGCGCGATGGCGGGTTATTTCGGCCGCTGGGTCGGCGACTTCCTTGAGTGGCTGTACAACGTGTTCACCGCGGTGCCCGACATCCTGCTGATCTTCGCCTTCGCCGCCGTGTTCGGCCGCGGGCTGGGCACGGTCGTGCTGATCCTCGGGCTCACCGGCTGGACCGCGACCTACCGCCTAGTGCGCGCCGAGTACATCAAGCACAGCAGCCGCGAGTACGTCAAGGCGGCGCAGGCGATCGGCGCATCGCACGGCGCGCGCATGTTCGTGCATGTGCTGCCCAATGTGAGCCACGTGATCCTGGTGCGGCTGTCGCTGCTGGTGGTGGCCTTCATCAAGGCCGAAGTGATCCTGTCGTTCCTCGGCCTGGGCGTGCCGATCGAGATGGTGTCCTGGGGCACGATGCTGGCCGAAGCGCAGACCGAACTGGTCATCGGCAAGTGGTGGCAGCTGGTGGCCGCCACCGTGTTCATGGCCGCTTTCCTGACCGCCTTTTCGCTGCTGACCGACGCGCTGCGCGACGCGCTCGATCCGAAGCTGAGGTGATCGAATGAGCAACCTCGTCTCGGTCCGCGACCTGCAGGTGTCGTTCCGCCTCGGCAAGAAGCAGGTGGTCGAGGCCGTGCGCGGCGTCAGCTTCGATGTGCCGGAAAACGCCACCGTTGCGCTGGTCGGTGAATCGGGCTCCGGCAAGAGTGTGTCGGCCATGTCGATCGTGCGGCTGCTGCCCGACAACGCCATCGTTGGCGCGGCCAGCCGCGTCGACTTCGGCAACGCGAATCTGCTGACAGCGCCGATAGACAGGCTGCGCGACATCCGCGGCAAGGACATCACGGTCGTCTTCCAGGAGCCGATGAGCTCGCTGAATCCGGTGTTCAGCGTCGGCACGCAGATCAGCGAAGTGCTGCGGCTGCACTTGGGGCTGTCCGCGGCGCAGGCGACCGACCGCGTGATTGAACTGCTGACCGAGGTCGGCATTCCGGAGCCGAAGGCGCGGGTGGACAGCTTTCCGCACGAACTGTCGGGCGGGCAGCAGCAGCGGGTGATGATCGCGATGGCGATCGCCTGCGAGCCGAAGCTGCTGATCGCCGATGAACCAACCACCGCGCTCGACGTGACCGTGCAGCGGCAGATCCTCGAGCTGATCGCCAAGCTGCAGGACAAGCACCGGATGAGCGTGCTGTTCATCAGCCACGATCTCGGCGTGGTCGGCGAAATCGCCGACCACGTGGTGGTGATGCGCGAAGGCATCGTGCGCGAATCCGGGCCGGTGGCCTCGATCTTCAGCGCGCCGCGCGATACGTATACGCGGGCGCTGCTCGCCTGCCGGCCGCGGCTCGACGCCAAACCGAAGCGGCTGCCGGTAATCGACGATTTCATGGCCGGCGGCGGCAAGCCGATCGTGGTCAAGGAGAATCGCGTGGCGCGGCCAGCCGAGGACAAGCCGCTGATCGAGGCGCGCGGCCTGCGCAAGGTCTATCGGCTGAAGACGGGGCTGTTCGCGCGCAAGTCGATTGAGGCCGTGCAGGAAGCGAGTTTCATGCTGTCGCGCGGGCGCACGCTCGGCGTGGTCGGCGAATCCGGCTCCGGCAAGACCACGATCGGCATGTTGCTGATGCGGCTCGTCGAGGCAAGCGCCGGTGAGGTGCTTTTCGACGGCACCGACCTGCTGCGGCTGACCGACGCGCAGATGATGGCGTATCGCAGGCGCATTCAGATCATCTTCCAGAATCCGTACGCTAGCCTGAACCCGCGTTTCACGGTCGGCCAGATTCTGACCGAGCCGATGAAGATCCACCGCATCGGCGCCAATGACAATGACCGCGTCGACCGCGCGGTGGCGCTGGCCCGCCGGGTGGGTATGCCGGCCGACAGCATTCACAAGTATCCGCACGAGTTCTCCGGCGGCCAGCGCCAGCGCATCGCCATCGCCCGCTGCCTGTCGATGCAGCCGGAGGTGCTGATCTGCGACGAATCGGTCTCGGCACTGGACGTCTCCGTGCAGGCCACCGTGCTG
>JBFINI010000588.1:0-2073 GCA_041611275.1 Burkholderiaceae bacterium | reverse complement strand
GAGCACGCCGTGCTGCACCTGCTGTACGCGCGCTTCTGGACCAAGGCCATGCGCGACATCGGCCTGGTCAAGTTCGACGAACCGTTCACCAGGCTGTTCACGCAGGGCATGCTGCTCAACGAGAGCTTCTACCGCGAAGACACGGCGGGCAAGAAGCGCTGGTACTACCCGAGCGAAGTCAATGTGCAGCACGACGAACGCGGCACGCCAATCGGCGCCACAGCCAAGGAAGACGGCCTGCCGCTGGCACTCGGCGGCATCGAGAAGATGAGCAAGTCGAAGAACAACGTGGTCGAGCCACGCGAGTTCATCGCCAAGTTCGGCGCCGACACCGCGCGCCTGTTCACGATGTTCGCCGGGCCGCCCGACCAGAGCGCGGCGTGGTCCGACTCCGGCGCCGAGGGCGCCTTCCGCTACCTGCGCCGGCTGTGGGCCTTCGGCGTCAAGCAGGCGGCCGCGGTGCGTGATGCCGGCGACGATTTCAGTGGCATCGGCCACTCGGCCAAGGCGCTGCGGCGTGAAGTGCACGTGCTGCTGAAGCAGATCCGCCATGACTACGATCGCTTGCAGTACAACACCGTCGCCTCGGGGGCGATGAAGCTGCTCAATGCGCTGGAAGACTTCGACAACGACGGCAGCCCCGCGTCGAACGCGGCGCTGCGCGAGGGCCTGTCGGTGTTGCTGCGCAGCCTGTACCCGGTGTGCCCGCACATCAGCCACGCGCTGTGGAACGAACTGGGCTTTGCGGCCAGGCTCGGCGACCTGATCGATGCGGCATGGCCGCAGGTGGACGACGCCGCCTTGGTGCAGGAGCAGATCGAACTCGTGCTGCAGATTGCCGGCAAGACACGCGGCGCGATCCGTGTACCGGCCGCCGCCGACAAGGCGGAGATCGAGGCCACGGCGCTCGCGGCGCCGGAGTTCGCCAAGTTCGCCGGCGGCAAGGCACCGAGGAAGGTGGTGATCGTGCCCGGCCGTCTGGTCAACGTCGTCGTCTGATGCATCGCCGTGCCTGGCTGCTCGTCTCGGCCGGGGCCCTGTCCGGCTGCGGTTTCCAGTTGCGCCAGGCGCCCAGGTTGCCGTTTCGCAGCCTGGCCCTGGTCGGCTTTGCGCCGGCCTCGCGGATTGCGGATCAGCTGCGCCAGCAACTCGCCAGCAGCAAGGTGCTGCTGACGGACTCACCCGCGCATGCCGAAGCGGTTCTGGAAGCGCTCGCCGATGCACGCGAGAAGAGCGTCGTCGCCTCCACCGCAGCCGGCCAGGTTCGCGAAGTGCAGTTGCGCGTGAAGTTGCGTTTTCGCGTAGCCACGCCGGACGGCAAGCTGCTGGCCGCCGCCGACGAACTGCTGCTGACGCGCGACATGAGCTACACCGAGACCGCGGCGCTGGCCAAGGCGCAGGAGGAAGTCCTGCTCTATCGGGCGATGGAGGACGACATCGTGACCCAGGTCCTGCGCCGACTGGCCGCGATTCGTCCGGTCTGAGGGTTCGTACGAGCATGCAGCTCAAGGCCGAACAACTCAGCGCGCACCTGGCCAGGGGACTGCGCCCGCTGTACACGGTGTATGGCGACGAGCCGCTGCTGGCTCAGGAGGCCGGCGACGCGATTCGCGCCGCTGCACGCGCCGCCGGTTTCAGCGAACGCAAGGTCTTCACCGTGGGCAATGCGGCGCACTTCGACTGGGGCGCGCTGATCGGCGCCGCGCAGGCGATGAGCCTGTTCGCCGAACGCCAGCTGATCGAGCTGCGTATTCCGTCGGGCAAGCCGGGCAGGGAGGGCTCGGATGCCTTGCAGCGTTATTGCGAGACGCTCGGCTCCGATGACGTGCTGACCCTGGTGCAGCTACCAAAGCTCGATTTCCAGCAGCAGAAGAGCGGCTGGTTCGCCGCGCTCGACAATGCCGGCGTGATGCTGCGGGTCGAGCCCGTCGAGCGGCGCGAGCTGCCGGCATGGATCGCCAAGCGACTGGCGGCGCAGGGACAGCGTGTCGCCGACGGTGAAGAAGGCCAACGCACGCTGGCCTTCTTTGCCGACCGCGTCGAAGGCAACCTGCTCGCTGCGCACCAGGAATT
>JBFINI010000587.1:0-2079 GCA_041611275.1 Burkholderiaceae bacterium | reverse complement strand
GGGCATCGGCTTCCTGGCGGTCACCCTGCACCGGCGAATAGAGCAGATCGCGAATCGGCTCCAGCGTCGAATAAGGAAAGCAAAGCTGCAGCTCGCCGCCGGCGCCGCCAATGTCGATGTTGAACGACGTGGCAACGACCGACTCGGAGGGCGTGGCGATATTGGCGAATTTCGGCTGGCGCTCGGAGCGCTGGTGCTGGAAGCTGAAGCGCTGCATCGGCATCCAGGCGCGCTGGTATTCGGCCAGCGTCACTTCCAGCAGCCGCTCGATGATGCGCATCTCGGTCGGGGAAAAATCGCGCTCCTCGATGCGGCTTTGCAGGCGCAGGTTGCCGCCGAACAGCGCATTGATCACCGCGAACACCAGCTTGGGGTCGAAGATCACCAGTGCCTGGCCGCGCAGCGGCGTGGCGGCCACGACATTGATGCTGGTCGGCGCGGCGAGGTCGCGCAGGAACGCCGAGTACTTGATCACCCGCACCGGGCCGACGGTGACCTGCGTGGTGCAGCGGATGAAGCCGGCCAGCGCGGCGCGTAACTTGGCGGCGAAGCGCTCGTTGACGATTTCCATCGTCGGCATGCGCCCGCGAACGATGCGTTCCTGGCTTTCGAGCCGGTAGTCGCGCACGCCGGCATTCGGCGGCGCCTCGGCCTCGGTCTTCGGCGCCTCGCCGGCCACGCCGTCGAGCAGCGCGTCGACTTCGTCCTGGGACAGGAAATGTTCAGACATCTGAGGTGCCGGTCAGCAGTGCGGCGAACGCTTCACGCCGCTCACTGCACGATCAGGTGCGTGAAGTTCACGGCCTCGACACCCTTGGCCGCCGCCGTTCCTTCGAGCGGCTTGTTGGCGGCGGCGATGATCTCGGTGGCCAGCTTCTGCTTGCCTTCGCGGGTCGCCACTTCGGCTGCGCTTTTCGAGCCGAGCAGCAGCAGGATTTCATTGCGCACTGACGGCATCAGCGTTTTCAGCAGTTCGCCGCTGGCGGTGTCGCGCACTTCCGCCACCAGCTTGACCTGCATGAAGCGGTCGGCCTCGTCGGTGGGCAGATTGACGGTGAACGTGTCGAGATCGACGAACACCGGCATCTTCTTCGGCGTTGGCTTGGTCTCGGCGGATTCGTCGGCCTGCTTGCCCGTCATCATGTAGGCGGCAGCACCGCCGCCGGCAACGACGAGCGCCACCACGCCGCCAATCACCATCAGCTTGAGTTTGCTTTTCTTGGCGTCCGCTTCGGGCGTCGCCTCGGCGGGTTCCTCGGGCGGCTTCTGCGCCATCGTGCTCTCCACTATCCAAACGTTCGCCGGCCGCACGTGCATCGCGCGGTGCCTGCTCGAAAGCAGTATCCGGAAACTTTAGGGTGGCGAATCGCTGGATAAACGGCTGGCTAAGGCGGCTGTTTGACGGAGCTGCGCCGGTCCAGTCGAGGTGGCGACAAAGGCCGGTGCGGCCTGCAGCCGCGAGCGCGTCGCGGCCACTGCTGCGCGTTCGATTGTCAGGCGATGACGTCGATCAGCCGGATCGGGCGGCCGGCGCCGGCAGGCAGCGTGCCGGCGACTGCCGGCACCGAGGCAGGCTCGCCGTCGCCGCGACCGTCATCACGCCGCGCCGGCGGCTGACCGTAGGTTCGGTGCCCCTGCTGACCGACCTGCGCGCCGACACTCGCATCGAGCAGGGTCAGGCCCTGCTGGCTGAACATCTCGCGCAATCTCGGCAAGGCTTCTTCGAGCGCGGCGCGGGTGGCGGCGGCTGACGCGACGAACGCGATCGATGCCTCCTGGCCGCGCACTTCGATGCTGACCCGCAGCGGGCCGAGTTCGGCCGGCGTCAGCGCAAGTTCGGCGCTCTTGATCTGCCCGCTGACCAGCATGACAACACGGTTGCCGAGGTCCTGTGCGAAACCGGGCTGACCAACCGGCGTTGCCACCGTGCTGGCCGCAGAAGCGGTCTGTCCGCCGAGCAATTGCGAAAACGGCAGGGACTGGGTCGACGGTTCGGCGCGGGGTGCGGTCAGCGCGCGCGTGCCGAGCAACTGCTCGAAGCTGCGCTCGCCGGCAGCAACGCTCGGCGACGCGTCGTGC
>JBFINI010000586.1:0-2080 GCA_041611275.1 Burkholderiaceae bacterium | reverse complement strand
GCCTTGCGGCGGGTGGCGATGGGCGATGACGAAGGCACGCTGGTTCACGTCTGAGCGCCGCTTCAAATCGGGCAAGCAAGGGAGAGCACGATGACGATTGCCGATATCCGCAAGAGCGCCGAACAGAAGATGCACAAGTCGGTGGAGGCATTGAAGCACGACTTGACCAAGATCCGCACCGGTCGTGCCCATCCCGGTCTGCTTGACCATATCCACGTCGATTACTACGGCTCGATGGTGCCGTTGTCGCAGGTCGCGCAGGTCGGCCTCGGCGATGCGCGCACGATTACCGTGCAGCCATGGGAAAAGAAGATGGTTGGCGCGGTAGAAAAGGCAATTCGTGATTCGGACCTGGGTGTGAACCCCGCCTCGCACGGCGATGTCATCCGCGTGCCGATGCCGCCGCTGACTGAAGAACGACGCAAGGAGCTGACCAAAGTCGTGCGTCACGAGGGCGAGAATGCCCGCATCGCGGTACGCAACACGCGACGCGACGCAATCAGTCACCTGAAGGACCTGCTGAAGAAGAAGGAAGTGTCTGAGGATGACGAGCGGCGCGCGCACGACGATGTGCAGAAACTGACCGACCGCTTCATCGCCGAGATCGACAAGCTGGTCGCCGAGAAGGAGAAGGAAGTTCTTACGGTCTGACGCGGCACACCCGCGGATCCGGCGCCGATGAATCGCAACCCACGGCCGTCAGTGCCCAGGCACGTGGCGATCATCATGGATGGCAATGGACGCTGGGCGACCGCGCGGCACTTGCCGCGGATGGCGGGGCATTCGCGCGGCGTCGACGCGGTACGCGCGGCCATCGAGCATGCCGGCCGCCACGGTGTCGAATATTTGACCCTCTTTGCCTTCAGTTCCGAGAACTGGAAACGGCCGCAGGATGAAGTCAGCACGCTGATGCGCCTGTTCGTCGGCGCACTGCAAAAAGAGGTCGGCAAGCTCGCCGAAAACGGTGTGCGGCTGCGCGTGGTCGGCGAACTGGCGGCTTTCGACGCGCCGCTGCAGGCACTGATCGACAAGGCGCAGCGCGACACGGTGCACAACACGCGGCTGCACCTGACGATCTGCGCCAGCTACGGTGGTCGCTGGGATGTCGTGCAGGCTGTGCGGGCGTTGATCGCCGCGGCTCCGGAGCCCGAACAACTGGGGCAGGCGCTGACCGAAGCGCAATTGGCACAGCATCTGGCGCTCGCCTTCGCGCCGGATCCCGACCTGCTGATTCGCACCGGTGGCGAGCAGCGGATCAGCAACTTTCTTCTCTGGCAGTGCGCGTACAGCGAACTGTATTTCTCGCCGATGCTATGGCCGGACTTCGACGCTGCCTCCTTCGATGCGGCGCTTGCCTGGTACGCGACGCGGGAGCGGCGATTTGGCCGCACCAGCGCACAGATGGTCCCGGTCACTGAAGATCTGCGTGCTTAAGCAGCGTGTCATCACCGCCGTGGTCTTGCTGGCAGTGTTCCTCGCGGCCGCTGCCGCCGGGCGCCTGGCGCTCGATATGGCGCTCGCCGTGCTGATCGGGGCGGCGGCGTTCGAATGGCTTCGCCTGGCGCAGCACTCGGCCGGGACCTCGTTGGCAATCGCCGTTGCGCTATCGGCTGCGTTATGGCTCGTCGAGGTCCGAGGCGGCTGGCCGCGAAACGGGATGCTGACAGTGCTGGCGGTGGCCTCGGCGGCGTGGGTTCTGATCGCCGCGATCGTGCTCAACGGCGCGCAGCGAGGTGTCCGGCTCGCACATTCGGTTTCCAGCTTGCTGGCGATCTTGCTGCTGGTGGCTGCCTGGCTGGCGCTGATGCACCTGATCGGCATTGGCTTCCTGTACCTGCTGTCGGTGCTGGTTCTCGTCTGGCTGGCCGATATCGCCGCGTACTTCACTGGACGTCAATGGGGCCGGCGCAAAATCGCACCGGCGATCAGCCCGGGCAAGACCTGGGCCGGCGTTGGTGGCGCACTGACTGTTGTGCTCATCACGGCGGTGCTGTTCGCACGATGGGCGCCCGAATTGCCGGTATTCTCGACATTGCTGCAGCAGCGAGTGGTACTTGCCGCCGCATTGGCGATATTGGCG
>JBFINI010000585.1:0-2084 GCA_041611275.1 Burkholderiaceae bacterium | reverse complement strand
TCGTAGACCTTGCAATCCTCATAGGGCCCGGGGCCGAACCCCTTGACCGAGGCCACGATCATGCGCGGGTTGATGCCCTGGATGTGCTCCCAGGTGATGCCCATGCGCTCGAGCGCACCGGGCGCGAAGTTCTCGACCAGCACGTCGCAGGTCTCGATCAGGCGGTCGAGCACCGCCAGCCCCTGCTTGCTCTTGGTGTTGATCGTCACCGAGCGCTTGTTGTGGTTGAGCATCGTGAAGTACAGGCTGTCGACACCCGGGATGTCGCGCAGCTGGCCGCGCGTGGCATCGCCCTCCCCCGGCCGCTCGACCTTGATCACGTCGGCGCCCAGCCAGGCCAGCAATTGCGTGCAGGTCGGCCCCGACTGCACATGCGTGAAGTCGAGGATGCGAACGCCCTCGAGTGCCTTGCTCATCTCGGCCCTGTGCGGTCACGCGGGCCATGAACCAGGCCAGGCGCTTCGTCGGCGCCCGCCTTCGTGTCGACCTCTGTCTTCATGGCAGCCCTCAATTCAGCGCCCCGAAGGAAAGACGGCGCCCGACCGGGGCGCCGCCACCGATGCTTCCGGCCCCGATGGGCGGCCGGAGAAAAAGCGTCAGACGGCCTTGACCTCGTGCATCGCTGCGATCTGCTGCGCCGAGTAGCCCAGCTCCTTCAGCACATCGTCGCTGTGCTCGCCCAGCAGCGGCGAGGCGGTGACCGTGGGCTTGAAGGCCGAGAACTTGATCGGGCTGCCCACCGTCCAGTAGCTGCCGCGGACCTTATGCGGCACTTCGACGATCGAGCCGCTCTTGCGCAGGCTTTCGTCGCGCAGCAGTTCGTACATCGACTGCACCGGCGCGCAGGGGATGTCGAACTTGCGGAAGACGTCGACCGCCTCGAACTTGGTCTTGTCCTTGATGAAGTTTTCGATCGTGGCGAAGATCTCTTCGATGTGCGGCTGGCGCGCCTTGGCCGTGGTGTAGGCCGGATCGGTCTTCCACTCGGGCTTGCCGAGCGCGTCGCAGATCGGCTCCCAGGCATGGCCCTGGATCGTGAAGTAGATATAGGCGTTCGGGTCGGTCTCCCAGCCCTTGCACTTGAGGATCCAGCCCGGCTGGCCGCCGCCGCCGGCATTGCCGCCGCGCGGCGTGACCTTGCTCTTGAAGGCGTCCATCTCGTGCGGGTACTGCGGGTACTCCTCGAGATAACCCACCTTCTCCAGACGCTGCTGGTCGCGCATCTTGACGCGGCACAGGTTGAGCACCGCGTCCTGCATCGAGCACGCGACCTTCTGGCCCTTGCCGGTCTTCTGCTTTCCGATGTAGGCGGTGAGGATGCCGATGGCCAGGTGCATGCCGGTGTTGGAGTCGCCCAGCGCGGCGGCCGAGATCGTGGGCGCGCTGTTCTCGCCCTTCCACCAGCCGGTGGTCGAGGCCGCCCCGCCGGCGCACTGCGCCACGTTCTCGTAGACCTTCAAGTCTTCATAGTGGTGGCCCTCGGAGAAGCCCTTGACCGAGGCCAGGATCATGCCGGGATTGAGCTTCTGGATGTATTCCCACGTGAAGCCCATGCGGTCGAGTGCGCCGGGGCCGAAGTTCTCGACCATCACGTCGGACTCGCGGATCAGCTTCTCGAGGATTTCCTTGCCTTCCTTCTTCTTGGTGTCCAGCGTCAGCGAGCGCTTGTTGCTGTTGAGCATGGTGAAGTACAGCGCGTCGGCGTCGGGCACGTCGCGCAACTGGCTGCGCGTCACGTCGCCCGAGCCCGGGCGCTCGACCTTGATGACATCGGCGCCGAACCAGGCCAGCAGCTGCGTGCACGCGGGGCCGGCCTGCACATGCGTGAAGTCGATGATCTTGATGCCCTTGAGGGGAAGGTTGTCGGACCTGGTTGTCGCTCCTTGGTTTGCTGCTGCAGATTGATTATTTCTTGAGAGCCGCCGCCGGGTTCAGGCTCGTGATGCGCCCGCTCTCGGTACCGGCAGTCTCGTCGATGACGGCGTTGATGAGCGTGGGCTTGCGCGACCGGATCGCGTCTTCCATCGCACTCTTCAGCTGCGCCGGCGTCGTAGCATAGACGCCTACGCCGCCGAATGCTTCGA
>JBFINI010000584.1:0-2084 GCA_041611275.1 Burkholderiaceae bacterium | reverse complement strand
TGATCAGCTTGTTGACGTTGTCGGTCGCCTTGGCGGGATCCGATTCATCGTCGACGACGAAGTACTCGATCTCGCGCCCGCCGAGCTTGCCGCCCTGTTCCTGCACGTAGAGCTTGAAACCGTTGTCGATCGCGGTGCCGAGCGCGGCGAAGGTGCCGGTGAATGGCAGCATCAGGCCAACCTTCAGTTTGGCCTGGGCGTGTGCCGCGCCTCCGGCGGCGAGCAGGGCGCAGGCGGCCAGAGTGGCCACGGTGTTACGACGTTTCATGTTGTCTCCTCTCCTCGTGGGGTTGCGTTGTGATGTCGCTGCGTTCAATGCGGCGGATGAAATCGATCGTCGCGGTGATCACTGCGTCAGGTTGATCGCGATGCGGCGAATGTGCGCAATCATCGAGCCTGATGACCTCCGCCTGCGGGGCATGCGCGGCCAGGTCGTCGACCTGGGCCATGGTGCCATATTCGTCATTGTGCCCCTGGATCGCCAGCACCGGGACCCGGATCGACGGCAGCAGCGCCTCGATGTTCCAGTCGCGAAAGGCAGGGTCGAGCCAGATGTCGTTCCAGCCCCAGAAGGCCGAATCGACGTCGTGATGATGGCGCGACAGTTTCTTGCGCAACTCGGTCGAACCGTACGCATAGCGCGCCTGCTCGATGCTGTGGATCGACAGGTCCTCGACGAAGATGTGCGGCGCCAGAAGGACAAGGCCGGCGATCGCCTGCGGATACCGAGCGGCGTGGATCAGCGCGATCGAGGCGCCATCACTGTGGCCGAACAGCCATGGTCGATCGACTTCGACATCAACGCCGACCGCGGCCAGGAACGCCGGCAGTACCTCGCGCGCCTGCCGGTGCATGTAATCGGGCGTCCAGCGTTCACCGTGTGGCCGCGGGGTCGAGCGACCATAACCGGCGCGCGAATACACGAGGCCGCGGAAGCCGCCGGTGTCGCACAACCGCGCCGGAAAATCCTTCCACATCGACGCCGAGCCGAGGCCTTCGTGCAGGAACACCAGCAGCGGCGCGGCAGCATCGGTAATGCCGACCCACCGATACTCAAGCCGGATCGGCACGCCGTCACGATCGAGCGAGGCGAAGTGGATGTGCGGGTCGACGTCTTCGTGGCTCATCGTGGCAATCTTGGCGACCGCGTCAGTCAGTTGCCGCGCGATTTCTCACCTTCGCGCAGACGGAAGCGCTGGATCTTGCCGGTGGCTGTTTTTGGCAGTTCGTCGATGAATTCGAGCAGGCGAGGATACTTGTGCGGCGCCAGCTTGCTCTTTACAAACTGCTTCAGCTCCTCGGCCATTGGCTCGTCCGCCTGGCCCCGTTCCTTCAGCACGACGTAGGCCTTGGGCCGTGTCAGGCCGTTGGCATCGGTGACACCGATCAAGGCAGCTTCGAGCACTGCCGGATGCTGCACCAGGGTCGCCTCGACCTCGAACGGCGAGACGTACTGGCCGCTGACTTTCAGCATGTCGTCGCTTCTGCCGGAATAGACGTAGTAGCCGTCAGCATCGCGTTCATACTTGTCGCCGCTGCGCGTCCAGCCCCCCTGGAAAGTCGAGGCCGAGCGGGCGCGGTCGTGCCAGTACATCAGCGCCGAGGACGGGCCGTCGATGAACAGATCGCCAATCTGGCCGTGGCCCTCGATGACATGGCCCGTCTCGTCGCGCAGTTCGATCGCATAGCCGGCGACCGGCTTGCCCGAGGTGCCGTAGCGCACGTCGCCCGGCCGGTTGGAGATGAAGATGTGCAGCATTTCGGTGGAGCCGATGCCGTCGATGATCTCCACGCCGAAGTGCGCAGTGAAACGCTCGCCGATCTCGCGCGGCAGCGCCTCGCCGGCGGAAGAGCACAGCCGCAGCGCCACCGCACTCCTGGCCGGCAGGTTGGGCGAGGCGAGCATGCCGGCATAACCGGTCGGCGCGCCGAAAAACACGGTGGGCTTGCGCTCGGTCCAGCGCCTGAAAATCGCATCGGGTGTGGGCCGCTCGGCCATCAGCAATACGCTGGCGCCGACCGACAGCGGGAAGGTCAGTGCGTTGCCCAGCCCGTAGGCGAAGAACAGCTTGGCCGCCGAGAAG
>JBFINI010000583.1:0-2091 GCA_041611275.1 Burkholderiaceae bacterium | reverse complement strand
TGTAGCGATAGGTCGCCAGTCTGAGCGCGGCGATCTCCTCGCGGATCTGCTCTTTCTGCGCCTCGGTGAGATAGCGAATGTCCTGCTTGGAGCGGGCACGCGAGATCGGGCAGCCACCCGGCTGTTGTTTCGGATCGCTTGACGCGCACTGCAGACGCGCATTGCAGTCATTCTTCGGGTCACAGATAGCGCCGGCACTCGCGCAGTTGTCACCCTCTCGTTCCGTGGTGCACAGGGCAACGCCCGGGAACGGCCCGCCGTAGCCCCGGCAGACGGGGTCGCCGCAGGTCGTGTACCAGCTCAGCCTTGATGCCGTCGGCGGCGGCTCCGGCTCACTGCCACCGCCGCAAGAGGCCAGCAGTCCGGAAATCAGAAGGGCCCAAGAAACGAAAAAGCGTCGCTGCAACATGGCCAACCTCCGCGCGCAGATAAAGACAAGCTGGCAGCGTAGTTCCTGGGTCGAATGCTGGCTGCCGACAACAGACTGAATGCCGGTCTTCTAGGCCGGCCCACAGGACGACGGACGTTCAAACCGCTGCGGCGAGCCGGGTCGCCTGATCGATCGCCCGCGCTGCGTCGAGTTCAACAGCCACGTCGGCACCGCCAATCAAGCGCGACTCGATGCCGCGTGTCTTCAAGTGATCGTAAAGATCGCGATCGCTTTCCTGCCCGGCACAGATCACGACCTGGTCGACCGCGAGCAACCTCGCGGCACCGTCGACCGCATAGTGAAGGCCCTGATCATCGATCGCCGTGTACGTGGCGCCGGACACCATCTTGAGCCCTGCTTCGCGCAGACGCGCCTTCAGGATCCAGCCGGTGGACTTTCCCAACCTTGCGCCAGGTTTGTCCGCCTTGCGCTGGAGCAGCGTCACTTCGCGCACCGGCCGCCGCCGCGTTCGTTCGGTGCCAACGTTGCCGAGCCCGCCGGCGTGCGCCGAACGGTCCACGCCCCAGGCGCTTAGGAATCTATCCGCATCCCGCGACTCGTCGGCATCACCGAGCAGGAACTCGGCGACGTCGAAGCCGATGCCGCCGGCACCAATGATGGCGACCCGCCTGCCAGGCTGCACCTTGCCGCCCAGCACGTCGACATACGAAACGACGCACGGATGATCGATGCCACGCAAGGTCGGCTCGCGCGGCCTGACACCGGTGGCCAGAACGATCTCGTCGAGCTCTTGCGCGGCGAGGTGCTCGGCATCGACCACGACGCCAAACCGCATCGACACGCCCAGGCGCTCGAGCCGCACGCGAAAATAGCGCAGCATCTCGTCGAACTCGCTCTTACCGGGAACGACACGGGCCAGGTTCAGCTGGCCGCCAATCACCTGCGATCCCTCGTACAGCGACACGTCGTGGCCGCGCTCGGCGGCGTTCACGGCAAACGCCAGTCCCGCCGGCCCGGCGCCGACCACGGCAATGCGCTTGCGCCTGCTCACCGGCGTGTCATCGAACTCGATTTCGCGGCCCGCGCGCGGATTGACCAGGCACGAGGCCGAGCGCTCAGTAAAGATGCGGTCGAGGCAGGCCTGGTTGCAGGCAATGCAGGTGTTGATCTCGTCGGCACGGCCCAGCCGCACCTTCTTCGCGAAGTCCGGGTCGGCGAGCAGCGGCCGCGCCATCGACACCAGGTCGGCGCCACCTTCGGCAAGCAGCGCCTCGGCCACCCCCGGATCGTTGATCCGGTTCGAGGCGATCACCGGGATCGACACGGCCTCCTTGATGCGCCGCGCCGCAAAGGCCCACGCGGCGCGCGGCACGCTGGCGGCGATCGTCGGCACCGGAGATTCGTGCCAGCCGATGCCGGTGTTCAGGATGTCGGCGCCGGCGTGCTGCACGCGGCACGCCAGTTCGGCCGTCTCAATGGCCGACGAGCCGCCTTCGACCAGATCGATCGATGAGATCCGGTAGACGAGCAGGAACTTCGGCCCGCAGGCGCGCCGCAACGCCTTCACCAGTTCGACCGGAAAGCGCGCGCGGCCGTCGAACGAGCCGCCGAATTCGTCGTCGCGCTGGTTGGTCGCCGGGGCGGTGAACTCGTTGATCAGGTAGCCCTCGGAGCCCATCAGTTCGACGCCGTCGTAGCCG
>JBFINI010000582.1:0-2092 GCA_041611275.1 Burkholderiaceae bacterium | reverse complement strand
GAGGACGCGCGGCTCGGCGGACTGAATGCGCAGATGTTCAATTCGTTTCTCGATGGCACCAAGAGCGCGATCGAGATGTGCGCGGTGGCCAATGCCACCGGACTGACCGCACCGGACGGGCTCGCCTTTCCGCCATGCGGCGTCGACGACCTGGCGCGCGTGCTGCGCCCGCGCCAAGAAGGCGGAACGCTGTCGCACCGCGGCCAGGTCGAGGTCATCTCCAGCCTCGAGCGCGACGGCCGGCCGGTGTTCCGCGACCTGCGCTGGGGCGTATACGTGGTGTTCGCCGGCGGCAGCCCCTATGTCGAGCGCTGCTTTCGCGAATACGGTCTGGTCACGGACCCCAGCGGTCGCTATTCGGCGCTGTTCAAGCCGTATCACCTGATCGGGCTCGAACTGGGCATCAGCGTGGCCAGCATCGGCTTGCGTGGCGAGGCCACCGGCGCGCCGATCGGCTTCAACGCCGATGTGGTGGCCACCGCCAAACGCGATCTTGCCGCCGGCGAGATGCTCGACGGCGAGGGCGGTTTCACCGTCTACGGGCGCGTGATGCCGGCAGCGCAGTCGCTTCGAGTGGGCGGTCTGCCGCTGGGCCTGGCGCACAAGCTGCGCCTGAGGCAGTCGGTGCCGGCGGGCCAGCCGGTCAAATGGTCCGACGTCGACGTCGATGCATCGCAGCCCGCGGTGCGCTTTCGCCGCGAGATGGAGCGCGCCTTCGCTCAGTGACGGACTTGCCTGGCCGCCTGCATCTTGCCGGTGGCGAACAGCTGGCCGATGTCGACCGCATCGAACGCGTAACGGGCATTGCAGAAGTCGCAGGTGATCTCGACCGCGCCGCGCTCGGCGAGGATCGAATCGACCTCCTCGTGGCCCAGCGAGACCAGCATGCGGCCGCTGCGCTCGCGTGAGCAGGTGCATTCGAATCGCGGCGTGACCGGTGCGAAGTGCTCAAGCGTCTCCTGCCAATAGAGTCGGTGGGCGAGTTCGGCAGGCGCCAGCTCGAGCAGTTCCTCGCGCCTGATCGTCGCCGCTAGCGCGCCGACCCGTTCCCAGGCGTCGTCGTCGGCCGCGGCCATACGACCGCCATCGCGCGGCAGTTTCTGCAGCAAGACACCGGAGGCGGTTGACGCGTCAGCGGCCAGCCACAGGCGCGATTCCAGCTGCTCAGACTGGCGCAGGTAACTTTCCAGCACCTGCGCGACCGTCTCACCGGTCAGCGGCACCACCCCCTGGTAGGGCTGCTGGCCGGCGCGGCGATCGGTCGGGTCAAGCGTAATCGCACAGCGACCCGTGCCGTCCGGATTGGTGAGCTGCTGCAGCGTCGCCTGGTCACCGATGTCGGTCGCATCGCGCAGTTTTGCAGTGGCGCGCAGTCGCATCTGTGGCTGCACTTCGACGACCAGAAGTCTGACCGGGCCGTTGCCCTGGATCTGCAGCACCAGTGCACCGTCGAACTTGATGTTGGCAGCGAGCAGTGCCGCCGCCGCGGTCATCTCACCCAGCAGGGTGGTCACCGGCGCCGGGTAACCGTGATGCTCGATCATCTGCCGCCAGCATTCCTGCAGGCGCACGATCTCGCCGCGTACCGGCGCATCGCGGAACAGGAACTTCAGCAGCGAATCTGCCACGCCCGCTTCAGCCGATCCGTTTGAGCTCGGTCTTGTAGGCAGCGCCGCGCCTGACGTAGCCGGCGGTGTTCTCGTGATTGCGGGCGATGTCCTCGGCGGACAATTCCCGAACCACTTTCGCCGGGCTGCCGAGCACCAGCGAGTTGTCGGGAATGACCTTGCCCTCGGTGACCAAGGCGCCGGCACCGATCAGGCAATTCTTGCCGATCACGGCGTTGTTCAGGATTACCGCCTGAATGCCGATCAGGCTGCCGTCACCGATAGTGCACCCGTGCAGCATCGCCTGGTGGCCAATCGTGACGTTGCGGCCGACGGTCAGCGGGCAGCCGGGGTCCGTGTGCAGAACGCTGCCTTCCTGCACGTTGCTGCCGTCGCCCAGTGTGATCGGCTCGTTGTCACCGCGCAGCGTCGCGTACGGCCACACGCTGACGCCGTGGCCGAGGATGACCAGGCCGATGACCGTT
>JBFINI010000581.1:0-2093 GCA_041611275.1 Burkholderiaceae bacterium | reverse complement strand
GTCGGCGCCGAGGCCAAGGCCGCGATCAATGTGGCCAACCTCGAGGCCCTGGAGCGCGAGATCCATGCCGCGCGCGCGCTGTCGCAGGGCCGCGGGCTGCTGGCCGTGAACGTGATGCGTGCGGTGGCCGAGTACGCGCCCTCGGTGACATGCGCGCTGCAGGCGGGGATCGATGCGCTGGTCGTCGGCGCCGGCCTGCCGCTGGACTTGCCCGACCTCGCCCGCGACTACCCGCGAACGGCCCTGATCCCGATCTTGTCCGACGTGCGAGGCGTGGCGCTGGTGGTGAAGAAGTGGGAGCGCAAGCAGCGCGTGCCGGACGCCATCGTCATCGAGCATCCGGGTTGGGCCGGCGGTCACCTGGGTGCGGCGAAAGTGGCCGACCTGCGGGACGCACGCTTCGATTTCCAGAACGTGATCCCGCAAGCGATCGAGTTCCTGCGCAGCGCCGGCCTCGAACGCTCGGTGCCGGTGATCGCCGCTGGCGGCGTGCGCACGTTCGAGGACATCGCCTGGCTGCAGTCACTCGGCGCGGCGGCGGTGCAGCTTGGAACGCCGTTCGTCGCCACCGTCGAATGCGATGCCGACCTCCGGTTCAAGCAGGTGCTTGCCGAGGCAAGTGACGACGATCTGGTCGAGTTCGTAAGCGTCGCCGGCCTGCCGGCGCGTGCGCTGCGCACGCCGTGGCTCGTCAACTACCTGGCCGCCGAGCCGCGGCTTCAGGCCAGCACCCACGTCAAGCCGCGCTGCACGCTGGCCTTCGATTGCCTGTCCCAGTGCGGGCTGCGCGACGGCCTCGCCGGCTGGGGCCAGTTCTGCATCGACACCCAGCTCGCGGCCGCCCTGCGTGGGGACGTAAAGAAGGGTCTGTTCTTTCGCGGCGCCGGCGCCATGCCCTTCGGTAACCAGATCGCCTCCGTGCCGGCCTTGTTCGATCGCTTGCTGACGCCTGGCGTGGCGCTCGGCACGCCGGTGGCGGCTGCGATTGACGTCGCCGGGGCGGCGGGGCAATTGCCGGGCACTGGTCAATACCCCTGACGTTGAAGTGGATCAAGGCCACGCAATTCGCACCGCGTGGATGATATGGGGATTCATACAGCAGGAGGCCAGCCTTGACCGTCACCCGATCGCCCAAGACCAGCGCCACTAGGGGTCGTGGTGCCCTGCCCGCGCAAGCCATCAGCGCCGAAGTCCTGCGCGAGAAATACGCCAAGGGTGACGAGCAGAGCATCGCCGATGTGCACCGCCGCGTCGCGCTGGCCCTGGCCGACGCAGAACCTGCCGACCGCGCCGAGTGGGTAGAACGATTTGCCGCTGCGCTCGATGGCGGTTTCATTCCCGCTGGCCGCATCCAGTCGGCGGCCGGCGCCGGCCTCGCGGCCACGCTGATCAACTGCTTCGTACAACCGGTTGGCGATTCAATCACGCAGGTCGAGGACGGCTACCCAGGCATCTACACCGCGCTCGCGGAAGCGGCCGAGACGATGCGCCGCGGCGGCGGCGTCGGCTACGACTTCTCGCGCATCCGCCCGCGCGGGGCGTGGGTTGGTGCCACCCAAAGCTCGGCCTCCGGGCCGGTGAGCTACATGCGCGTCTTCGACCGCTCCTGCGAGACGGTCGAGTCGGCTGGCGCGCGGCGCGGCGCGCAGATGGGCGTGCTGCGCTGCGACCACCCCGACGTCGAGGAGTTCATCCACGCCAAGGACGGTGGCGACCTGAAGAACTTCAACATCTCGGTCGGCGTGACCGACGCCTTCATGCAGGCTGTGCGCGACGGTGGCGATGTCGAACTGGTGCACAAGGCCGAACCCGGCGCTGCACAAAAGGCTGCTGGGGCCTACCGCCGCGGCGACGGCCAGTGGGTCTATCGCAAGTTGCCGGCGCGCGAGTTATGGGAGCAGGTCATGCTCGCGACCTACGACCATGCCGAGCCGGGCGTGCTCTTCCTGGACACCATCAACGCCGACAACAACCTCGCGTACTGCGAGAGCATCAGCGCGACCAACCCCTGCGGCGAGCAACCGCTACCTGCCTACGGCTGCTGCTGCCTCGGTTCGGTCAACCTGACGCGGTTCGTGCAGCGCCCGTTCGAG
>JBFINI010000580.1:0-2094 GCA_041611275.1 Burkholderiaceae bacterium | reverse complement strand
TGCGAGATCCTGCCGATCTCGCTGGCCGCCAAGCAGCGCCTGATGATGCTGCCCGAGCCGCAGGTAAGGCTGCGTCTGGTCGACGAGTACCTGCGCGGCAAGGGCGTCGTCTAGTTCGCGAGCAACAAACGGCGCACCGGTGCCGGCAAGCCCAGTCGCTGCGCCTGTTCGCTGCCGAACCAGCGCCCCTGCGGCAATGCGGCCTCCAGCAATGCAAGGCGACGTGCCGACAGGCGCCGGGGCAGCAGCTGCCGCCATGGCTGCAGCTGCCAGTCGAAGTGCGTCAGCGCATGGTCGATCGGCGCCAGGGCCTGGCCGCTGCCCGGCCAGCCGGCCGCCAACGACTGCACTTCATCGACCGAGTCGTACAGAGGCAGGCTCCACAGTCCGGCCCAGACGCCGCGCGGCGGCCGCTGCACCAGCCACACCCGACCGCCGGCGTCGCCAAGCCAGAGCATTGCATTGCTGCGCTGCGTGCGCCGCAACCTGCGCGACTTCACGGGATAGCGCTCGGGAGCGCCCTCGCGACGCGCGGCGCACCCCGTGTGCAACGGGCAAGCGTCGCAGCGCGGCCGGCGCGCACTGCAGAGCATGGCGCCCAGGTCCATCAGGCCCTGGGTGTAGGCCTCGATGGCGTTCGTCGGCAGCAGGGCCTCGGCCTGCCGCCACAGTGCCTGCTCGTGGGACGCGACCGCCAAGTCGCCGTCGAAGCCGAGCACACGGGTCAGCACGCGCTTGACATTGCCGTCGAGGATGGCGACACGCTCGCCAAAGCAAAAGGCCGCGATCGCAGCGGCAGTCGAGCGGCCGATGCCGGGCAACTCGGCCAGCGCCGCGGCGCTGCGCGGAAACTCGCCGCCATGGTCGGCCACCACCTGCTGCGCGCAGCGGTGCAGGTGGCGTGCACGGCTGTAGTAGCCCAGGCCGCTCCACTGCGAAAGCACGTCGTCGAGCGGCGCGGCCGCCAACGTGCGCAGGTCGGCAAATCGGGCCAGGAACCGTGGGTAATACGCGAGCACCGTCGTCACCTGCGTCTGCTGCAGCATGATTTCGGACAACCAGATGCGGTAGGGGTCGCGGCTGCCCTGCCACGGCAGGTCGTGTCGCCCGTGCCGAAGGTGCCACGCGATGACCTTTTCGGCCAGCGGGCCGGCGCGCCGCGGGCGCGCCGGCATCAGCCTGCAGCGCTGCGGCCGAGCACCACTGACAGCGACGGCGGCTCGCGCCTGGGCAGGTTGACGTCTTCCGCCGTCGAGCGTGCTGCGGCATTCAGCGCCGCGGTGAAACCGCGCACGCGTGCAGCCAGGTGCTGCCAGCGTGCGTCCTGCGATTCGAGGTCGGCGATGCGGTGGTCGAGATCGCCAGCAGCGGCCTGGATGCGCTCGAGCCCGTCGCGTCGACGCTTGAAGCCGCGGCGGCGTTCGCGCAATTGCGAATCGACCTGTGTCGAGGCCGACTTGTGCCACAGCTCGACCTCACCGCAGGCGTTCTCGAATGCCATGCGCAGCTTGGACATCAGCATGCGCCGGAACTGCTCCATGAAGCGCGGCTCGGCCAGGCGCAGTGCCTGCGACAGGCCCAGGTACTGGGCATAGCTGCGCTCGATCAGTTCCAGCTCGCGGTCGCAGCGCTCGAGCGTGGGCAACCGCGTCAGCGACAGCGCAAACCCGAACTCGCTGTTGAGCTGGCGAAAACTCGCATTCAGCATGTCGTGGATTTCCTGGCCGCGCCGGCGCGCCAGCGCGAGGCGTTCACGCAGGCGTGCGCAAAGGGCGAGAAAGGCCTTCTTGGCGCCCAGGTTGAACAGCGTGGCGTCGGCATCGTTTTGCATGCGCGCGACCTCGTCGCGCAGCTCTTCGCTGGACAGGCCGATGAGCAGTTCACGCAGCATCCGGGCATGCACACCGCGCAGCGCCACCAATCGCTCGGTGCAACGCTCGAAGTCTCGCATCTCGCGGTCGACGCGCTCGAGCATCAGCTGTACCTTGCCGCTGTTCTTGCCACGCAGACCGCGCAATTCGAGCATCTGCTCGGCCACCAGGCGACGCTGGTCCGACAGGCGGCGCGTGGCCTGCTGCTCGACCGCCTGCGCGG
>JBFINI010000579.1:0-2096 GCA_041611275.1 Burkholderiaceae bacterium | reverse complement strand
GCGTCTGGAGTGCTTGAAGACGTTGCGAGCTCCGGATCACATCGTTCTGACATCTTTGCAGTCTGGGCGGCTGGCAGGTTGCAGATCTGCACACATTGCGGCGGTCGATAGAATCCTGAAGAGACGTCCGCACACGCACTCGGCACCCCTTGCGTACAGTCGCGGTGCTCAAGAAGTTTCCAGATCCCTGCCGAGGTTGACGCGTAGTCGATTGTCGTCCCGCTCGAACGGATGACCGACCCGACCTGTTCGATCGACAAGAGGGCAACCGAGGCCGTTGCGCGTCCTGATTCTGCGAGGTGTTGCGCCAGCTTGCTCGCATCGCAAACCCCGTCCGATACGACCAGGATGGCAAGTTGCATCGGATGAACGATTTCCTGCACGGGGCAACCAGATGCCGGTGGGCCGGCGAGCGCTGCAGTATTCGCGGCTTCACTGCCCATCGTTCTTCGTTCCCGCACAACGGGGCCAATCGCTTGAGTGGTAAGGGATTAGACCCGTAGCACTCAGTAAAGGCAAGTCGCTTCTCGCACCTCACCGCGCCATTTCCGCACTCGGCCTCGCGCAGCGAGACAGCCGGCGCGCAATTTCAGTCTGTTCAGTTGCCGCCACGAATGTTCCGGGCGCCATGTAGACACCATGGAACTCGCCGATCCGGCTTAAGCCAGTCAGATCTCGAAATTGCCCGTCGCCACGCTGCTCCGCGCGCCGCCGGCGCAATCGACCAGCAGGCCCGAAAGGTGGAAGCCGAACTTCCGGCGTGGACCGCGATCCAGCGCGCCGCCCCATCGGCGTGAGGCACGAGGCGCCGGCAGCGCAGCCGCGTTCATCGATCGCAGCAGGTGTTGCGGCGGCGCTCAGCCGGCGCGGTTGCGCATCCAGTCGGCCGTCTGGAAGAATGCCTGCAGCAACCGCTGCCGCAGGTCTTCGGCGACGCCTTGCTCGACCATCGCCTGATTCATGCAGGCCAGCCACTGATCGCGCTCGCGCGTGCCGATCGCAAACGGCAGGTGGCGCGCGCGCAGCATGGGATGGCCATAGCGCTCGATGTACAAACTCGGCCCGCCAAGCCAGCCACACAGAAACATGTACAGCTTGTCGCGCGCGTGGCCGAGGTCGGCCGCGTGCAATTGCCGGATCGCAGTAAAGTCACCTTCGAGGTCCATCAGGTCGTAGAAGCGGTCGACCAACGCGCGCACGGCCGCATCACCGCCGAGCAGCGCGAACGGCGTTTCCTTGCCGCCCGCCGCGCCTTCGGTCGGGATCGGCACGGTGCTCATCGTGCCCTCGTCATGCTGCGCACTATTTTCTCGACGGAGGGGACCCGGCGTCTTCGGTCCGGCCGAGCCACGCTCATGCTTCGCGCAACGTCGCCAGCGGCGGCGACCTGAGCACGTTGCGCAAGCCGAACCAGCCGCCAGCCAGTGCGCAAATGATCCCGCCGCCGATGCCCAGCACGAACACCCACGGCGCCGCTGCGTACTCGAATTCGAACGCGAATCTCGCCAGCGCCCAACCAACCGCCGCCGCAGCACCAGCAGCGAGCAGCCCGGCGAGCGCACCGAGGCAGATCATTTCTGCCGTTTGCGCCCGCGACAGCTGCTCGCGCGAGGCCCCGAGCGCGCGCAGCAGTCCAGCCTCGCGCACGCGTTCATCGAAGGTCGCGGCCAGCGCTGCATACAGCACCAGCACGCCGGCGGCGAGCGTGAACAGGAACAGGAACTCGATCGCGGCGATCACCTGGTCGAGCACGGACTGCACCTGGCGGAAGATCGCGCTCATGTCGAGCACAGTAAGGTTCGGCATCTCGCGCACCAGCTCGATGGCCAGCGCACCTTTTCCGACCGGCAGGTGAAAGGCGGTGATGAAGCTGGTCGGCTGATCGGCAAGCAGGCGGCTCGGCATGATGACGAAGAAGTTGGCGCGCAGCGAATCCCAGTTGACCTTGCGCAGGCTGCTGGCCCGCGCGGTGATGCGCGTGCCGGCCACATCGAAGGTCAGCGCGTCGCCAAGTTCGATGCCGAGCCGCTGCGCAATGCCCTGCTCGATCGACAGCTCGGCCGCATCGGCCGCGAACCAGCGGCCGCTGACGATCG
>JBFINI010000578.1:0-2104 GCA_041611275.1 Burkholderiaceae bacterium | reverse complement strand
TACACCGAGAGCCCGCTCAGCCTGTACCGCGCGCTGCGCTCGCTCAACCCGAGCCCGTACATGTATTTCTACGACATGGGCGAGTTCCAGATCGTCGGCGCGTCGCCCGAGATCCTGGTGCGAGAGGAACGGCTGCCCGATGCCGTCGGTGGCGGACGCAAGGTGACGATCCGGCCGCTGGCGGGTACGCGCCCGCGCGGCGCGACACCCGAGGCCGATGCGGCGCTCGAGGCCGAGTTGTCGTCCGACGAGAAGGAGCGCGCCGAGCACCTGATGCTGATCGATCTGGCACGCAACGACATCGGTCGCATCGCACGCATCGGCAGTGTCAAGGTCACCGAAGCATTCGCGATCGAGCGCTATTCGCACGTCATGCATATCGTGAGCAATGTCGAAGGCGTGCTGCGGCCCGAGGTCGGCCAGCTCGACGTGCTGCGTGCCACCTTCCCGGCCGGCACGCTCAGTGGTGCACCCAAGGTCCGTGCGATGGAGATCATCGACGAGCTCGAGCCGGTGCAGCGCGGCATCTATGGCGGCGCCTGCGGCTATCTGAGTTTTGCCGGCGACATGGACGTGGCCATCGCGATTCGCACCGGCATCATCAAGGACCAGACGCTGTATGTGCAGGCGGCGGCTGGGGTGGTCGCCGACTCGGTGCCCGAGAAGGAGTGGGCCGAGACGGAACAGAAGGCGCGCGCGCTGTTCCGCGCCGCGGAACTCGTCGAAGAGGGGTTCTGACGATGAGACCCTCAAGCTCACATTCGTTCGCGGCCCCACGGCCACGCGGGGGCACCTCTGCGGCCCATGGGGGCGCAGGCCAGCCTTTGGGCGGCGCGACGGGAGGCCTGCCATGCTCCTGATGATCGACAATTACGACAGCTTCACGTTCAACCTGGTGCAGTACTTCGGCGAACTGGGTGAAGACGTGCACACGGTGCGTAACGACGAGGTCGACGTCGCCGGGATGATTGCATTGCAGCCGTCGCGGCTTGTGTTGTCGCCGGGGCCGTGCACGCCGGCAGAGGCCGGCGTCTGCGTCGAGGCTGTTCGTCACTTCGCCGGCAAGCTCCCGATCCTGGGCGTGTGCCTGGGCCACCAGGCGATCGGCGCGGCGCTCGGCGGAAAGATCGTGCGTGCTCAGGTACAGATGCACGGCAAGGCCAGCCAGATCACCCATGACGGGCAAGGCGTCTACCGCGCATTGCCCGACCGCATCTCGGTGATCCGCTACCACTCGCTGGTCATCGAGCATGCGTCGCTTCCGCCGGAGCTCGTCGTGACCTCCCGCAGCGGCGACGGCGAGATCATGGGTGTGCGGCACAAGACGCTGCCGATCGAGGGCGTGCAGTTCCACCCCGAATCGATCCTGTCGGAACACGGCCACGCGATGCTGCGCAACTTCTTGGAGGCCTACCCCGCATGAAACCCATCGACCTGCGAAGCGATACGGTGACGCGGCCGACCGCGGCGATGTGGGACGCGATGCGCAGCGCCGAACTCGGAGACGACGTGTTCGGCGACGATCCGAGCGTCAACGCATTGCAGCAGCGCGTGGCCGCCGACCTCGGCTTCGAGGCCGCGCTGTTCATGCCGACCGGCACGCAAAGCAATCTGTGCGGCCTGATGAGCCATTGCCAACGAGGTGACGAGTACCTCGTCGGCCAGATGGCCCACACATACCGCTGGGAGGGTGGCGGCGCCGCGGTCCTCGGCAGCATTCAGCCGCAGCCGCTGCCCAACCAGCCCGATGGCTCGCTGGCATTGACCGACATCGAAGCGGCCATCAAGCCCGACGACGCGCACTTTGCGCGCACGCGACTGCTGGCCTTGGAGAACACCTGGGGCGGTCAGGTGCTGCCGCTCGATTACATCGAGGCTGCCACGACGCTCGCGCACGCTCGCGGCCTGGCCGCGCACCTGGATGGCGCAAGGCTGTTCAATGCCGCGGTGGCGTCGGGCCTGCCGGCGCGCGAGATCACGCGCCACTTCGACAGCGTTTCGGTGTGCTTCAGCAAGGGTTTGGGCGCGCCGGCGGGTTCAGCCTTGTGCGGCAGCCGCGAGTTCATCGCGCGCGCCCACCGCTGGCGCAAGATGACCGGCGGCG
>JBFINI010000577.1:0-2108 GCA_041611275.1 Burkholderiaceae bacterium | reverse complement strand
TCGAGGACGTGATCGGCAAGGCGCTCGAGGCGTTCCTGCTGGAAAAACCTGCCGACGCCAAGATCATCTGCAGCAAGATCGTCGACGCCGCGCGCGCCCGCGAAGCCGCGCGCAAGGCGCGCGAGATGACCCGCCGCAAGGGTCTGCTCGATGGCGCCGGCCTGCCCGGCAAGCTCGCCGACTGCCAGGAGCGCGACCCGGCCAAGTGCGAGCTGTACATCGTCGAGGGCGACTCGGCCGGCGGCAGCGCCAAGCAGGGCCGCGACCGCAAGTTCCAGGCGATTCTGCCGTTGCGCGGCAAGGTGCTCAATGTCGAGCGGGCCCGCTTCGACAAGCTGATCGCCTCCGAGCAGATTGCCACCCTGATCACTGCGCTGGGCACCAGCATCGGCCCCGATTTCAACGCCGACAAGCTGCGCTACCACCGCATCATCGTGATGACCGACGCCGACGTCGACGGCGCGCACATCCGCACGCTGCTGCTGACGCTGTTCTATCGGCAGATGTCGGCGCTGGTCGAGCGCGGCCACATCTACATCGCCCAGCCGCCGCTGTACAAGGTCAAGCATGGCAAGGACGAGCGCTACCTGAAAGACGACCACGAACTTAACCACTACCTGCTCAGGCTCGCCCTCGAAGGCGCGCGACTGTTTGCAGACGCGCAGGCGGTCGCCAACAACGCGCCGATTGCCGGCGACGCATTGGCCGAACTGGCGCGCCAGTATCTGCTTGCCGACGCGGTCGTGCAGCGGCTTGGTCACGTGATTGACCGCGCCGCGCTGGAGGCGATCGTTGGCGGCGTCGAGTTGCGGATGGCCGATGGCGCCGAAGCCGAGGCTACCGCGCAGGCGCTCACGCGGGCGATGGGCAATCACACGGTCGAGGTGGTGCCACAGTACGACGCCAAGATCGACAAGCACCGCCTGCTCATCTACCGCACGCATCACGGCAACGTCAAGATGAGCGGCATCGATGCGGACTTCCCACTGACCGCCGACTATCAGACGCTGCATGGCGCGGCGCGCACCTTCAAGGGGCTGATCGGCGCGGGCGCGCGCATCGCGCGCGGCGAGGGCGACAAGGCCAAGGAGGCGGCGGTCGACGACTTTCGCGGCGCCATGCTCTGGCTGCTGACGCAGGCAGAAGGCGCGATCAGCAAGCAGCGCTACAAGGGCCTCGGCGAAATGAATCCCGAGCAACTGTGGGAAACGACGATGGACCCGGCCGTGCGCCGGCTGCTGAAGGTGCAGATCGAAGATGCGATCGGCGCCGACCAGATCTTCACCACGCTGATGGGCGACGAGGTGGAACCGCGCCGGCAGTTCATCGAAAGCAACGCGCTGGCGGCGGGCAACATCGACGTTTGAGGCTTATGGGTTTGCATTGAAGTTGCAAACCTTGGCAAGGGTCGAAGATCGACCGCGACCGATCTTGCGCGCGCTCCGGATAGGATGTTTGCTAGAGGGGCTCTTCTCCGCTCCGCAACAAGCGCTCAACACGTGAAGCGTCGACCTCTAGCATCTCATTTCGGCAACCGAGGATGAGGGGCCTTGCAGGCTATGGCCGCGGCCGATATTCAGCCGGCAAACGGCGTGGCGCGAGATCGCGATAGCGACCGGCACGCCTTTGTCGACGACCGGCTGCGCTGACTGCCTGATGAAATCGATCGACGTGAGATGAGGGCATGAGCGGGCGACGGGTAAGGAAGCGCGGCGGTGAGGGCGCAAGGACGGGACCGGCGCCGGCGGTGCTAGCGGCGGTCGGCGCCGCCGAGCCGGAGAGTGTCAAAGGGGTCCTGCCTTCGTTCTCGGTCGCCGGCACGCCCGACTTGCCGCCGCCGCCGCAGGCGCCCGATGCGCGCTGGCTGCAGTGGATCGCTGAAAACCTGCTGCGCGGCTGCACGCGCGAGTCGATGCTCGACACGCTGACCGCCAGTGGCCTGGATCGCGCGGCGAGCGAACAGGCGATGCGAGACATGGACGACAACCCGGCCTTTCTGGCGGCGAAGAAGTGGCAACAGATCCAGCACAAGCTGGAGTCGGTCCAGGCCAACCTGCAAAAGGTCTGGGAATTGCACCCGACGTACGACCGCATAGAAAAGCGCAGCC
>JBFINI010000576.1:0-2110 GCA_041611275.1 Burkholderiaceae bacterium | reverse complement strand
TAAGCCAGTTCTTGCGCGGCGCGCCAAATCCGACCAAAAAATCAGCAACCTGGACATCGATATGATTACTTAAATAATTAATTTATATGATAAAAATGATTCGGCCCCAAAAATTGTCGCATCGCAGCAATTTTACTTGACAGAACCGTTGAGATCGCCAACAATTCGTTGGTGCGCCGCACAAAGTAAATGCAAGGCGGTGCAAGCTGAAGCCTCAACCCCACCAAGCCTTTAAGGAGTTAACGATGATCACCAGCCCCGCGCAAGTCGCCGAACTGCAAAAGAGCCAACTCGACACGCTGTTCGCGCTGTCGCACACGATGTTTGAAGCCACCGAAAGACTGGTCGACCTGAACCTGGCCGCCACCAAGGCGCTGCTGGAAGAGTCGGCCGAGCGCGCCCAGGTCCTGATGGGCGTCAAGGACGTACAAGAATTGATGGCCGTTGGCACCAGCCTCGCGCAGCCGTCGCTCGACAAAGTTGTTAGCTACAACCGTAACGTCTATGGCATCGCCTCTGGCGCCGGCGCCGACGTTTCGAAGATCTTCGAGACGCAGATCGCGCAAGGCAACAAGCAGGTCGCCGAAATGATCGAGCTTGCTTCGAAGAACACCCCGACCGGTGCCGAGCCTGCCGTGTCGATGTTCAAGAGCGCGATGGCCGCCGCCAACACCGCCTATGACACGTTCAACAAGGCGACCAAGCAGGCCGTCGACATGGCCGAGACCAACTTCAACGCCGCCTCCGCCGCGACGGTCAAAGCCGCCAACGACGTGGTCAAGCCGAAAGCGCGCAAAGCGGCCTAAGACAACCGGGGGATGGGCTCGCCCGTCCCCCGCTGGTAAGGTTCAGTCATAGCAAGGTCGAACGCAAGCGTGAACACCCGCTCCGCCGACTGAACAAATTGTCGAAGATTCAGCTTCGCATTCAAGAGCTGAAGGGTAGATTAGGCATCGAAACGTAACGGTTGTCTCCTTGGCACCACTTTCCGGACGCTAGTCCGGATTCCTCTGTCTCCTCCTTTGGTGGTGCTTTCAAGCCCGGCTCTCTGAGCCGGGCTTTTTTTCGTCCGTGTCGAATCGCGCACCCATCGCTTCGACGCCACGGCGCATCTGCTCGAACGCTGCGTCAACCTTGGCAGGATCGCCCTTCACGCCGAGTTCGATATGCCTTCCGCGGGGCCGACCATCGCCACCGTCGCCCAGCGACGGCAGGCTGAAGGCCTTGACGCCGGTGAAGCTTGCTTCGACGGCTTCCATTAGCGGCGCGATCGCCGACTCCGGCGTATCGAATACGAGCATTGCGCGCTCACCGGTGAGCTCAGCGCGCAGTGCCCCCGCAAGTTCGCCATCGAGTATGGCTTCGATCATTGGCCAGGCCATGGCTGGAAAGCCGGGCAGGCAGTAGTGCCGCTGCACGGCGAAACCAGGAATACGGTTGAACGGATTGGCGATGATGCGTGCGCCGCGTGGAAACTCGCCCATCCTTAGTCGCCGCCGATTTTCCGGCGTGCTCATGTCCGCGCTGCCCCGGCCCTCGGCGGCCATTTCGGCGCAGCGCTGCGCGATCAGTTCGGCCGCCTGCGGGTGAAGTTCGATGTCAACGCCAAGCGCCGCCGCTGCCGCTTGTCGCGTGTGATCATCGGACGTCGCGCCGATGCCGCCGCAGACAAAGACCACATCTTCGCTGGCGAGCGACTGGCGCAGCAGCGCCGTGATCGCGGCGCGATCGTCGCCAACATACTGCGCCCAGTGCAAGCGCAGCCCGCGTGCTCCGAGCAACTCGATAACCTTGCTCAAGTGCTTGTCGGCGCGCTTTCCGGACAGGATCTCATCGCCGATGATGATCAGGCCGATCCGCTGCATCAGGTTCCCATCCGAGAAAGAAGCGTTTATCGCTACGTCGCCGGCCGCGACGCAAGTCGAAGATCAGGCAGCGCGATTGACCAGGCTGCCACAACTGTTGCCAGTGCCGCCGCCGAAGCCTTCACCGTAGTCGCGCGCGACGATGAGGCGGGTTCAGCGGGTCGCGGGCGCCGGTTGGCTCGATGGTGGCGCGAAGCCCGGCAGTACCGAACAGCATGACCAAAAAAGAAAACCACACCGCGAAG
>JBFINI010000575.1:0-2125 GCA_041611275.1 Burkholderiaceae bacterium | reverse complement strand
TAGTAATGCGGCTGCGGCGCGTCCCAGGGTTCGCGGGTGCCGACGATCGCCGGCGCGCTCGCCCACAGTGCAAAGCCGAAAGCAATGGCGGCCAGCAGGCAGGCCGCCCGCACGCCGCCCCGGGTCATCGCCGCGGCCTTGGGTGCATGGCGTTCATCGTCGCGGTTTGCCGAACGCGCGGCAATGCGACCGCTGCGCAAAGATCAGCGTCAGGTTCTCGCTCGGCGCCTCGACCATCACGACGCCCGGCGCGCCGTTGACGGGCGTTGCCCGCGCGTCGATGCCGCGAGCGCGCAGCGCCTCGACAAACGCCTCCGGCGTGCGCACCGGCGCAAATTCACCGAAGCGGTGGCGCAGCACCGGCGCGATTTCGTTGCACTCGCCCTCGCGCGACATCAATAGCCAATCGTTCGCCGCGGCGGGCAGCACGACCAGCAGCGGCAGCGCAGTCAGCAGCATGCCGACGACACCCGGCCCGCTGCGAATGGCGGCAATCATCTTCCGGCGGGATCGAGCGACTCGACCACGCGCTTGGCAACGATCAGTTCCTCGCCGCTGGCCGCGGCGTAGCGCTTGATCGCCTCGACCTTGCGTCCTTCGCGCAGCAGCCCGACCAGCTCGCCGCGCTGCGCGGCGGGCATCGACTTCAGCAGCGCGTCGACCTTCCTTGCCAGCCCCGCGTCTTCCGGCTGCCGCTCACGCATGCGCGCAACGACGTCGCCGCGCGGGCATGGCAGCACTTCGCGCCAGCCGGCCTTCTCGTGCACCACGAACAGGATCAGCACGGCGCCGCCTTGCGCGGTGCCGGCGAAATCGATCTGTAACTGGTGCGACGGCGGCACGGGATAGTCGGACTGGCCGTCGGGTGGCAGCACGGTGTCCACACGCCCGATCCGCTGCGCGCTGGCGCGATAGCTGCCGATGACGGTGCGCGCCTGTTGGCTGAAGATCCAGTCGTAATACGGCTGCGTTTGGGCGTTCATGCAAGCGCGCGATGCCGGGTGAATCAATGCCAGCCGCCGTGCCGGCTCGCTGCTGCGCACGGCATCGACGAAGCGCGCGGCGAAGTCCTCCGGCCGCCGCGGATCGTCGGCAGCGGACGCCGGCGCACAAAGGGCAGCGGCGAGCAGCGTTACCGATGCGACAGCCGCCTGTTTCTTGCGAGGGCTCGGCGACATGGGTAGGACCTCTCCGTAATCCGCATTCCGCAACCTTGCGCCGCTGGCCGGCCCAGCCGGCGCAGCGATGCTGCCGCGCGCCGACCGCAGCGCCCTTGCAGCTTACGCGGCGGCACCGCGCTGCGTCTGCGGCTGCGGTGTGTTGCGGCCGGCGCGGATTGTGGGCACTGCATTGCAACAGCGAAAGCTACAATCACCCGCCGATGCCGCGCAGCCGCGACGATCCAGTGAAAGCAGACAAGAAGGCGGCCAAGCCGCCCGCCGCCAATTTCATCCGCAACATCATTGCGGAAGACCTCGCGCGCGGCACCTACGACGAGCGCAACTGGGCCGGCCGCCCCGGCGTCTACGACCTGCACGAAAAAGCGCCGCAAGACCCGGCCAAGATCCGCACCCGCTTTCCGCCGGAGCCGAACGGCTACCTGCACATTGGTCACGCCAAGAGCATCTGCCTGAACTTCGGCCTGGCGCGCGACTTCGGCGGCCGCTGCCACATGCGCTTCGACGACACCAACCCGGTCAAGGAAGACCAGGAGTTCGTCGACGGCATCCTCGACACCGTGCACTGGCTCGGCTTCGACTGGGAGCACGGCGGCGAGAAGAATCTGTATCACGCCTCGGACTACTTCGAGGAGATGTACGCCTTTGCCGAGCATTTGATACTGACCGGCTACGCGTATGTGGATGAGCAGAGCGCCGAGGAGACGCGCTTCAGGCGCGGCACGCTGACCGAGCGCGGCACCGACTCGCCGTACCGTGACCGGCCGAAAGACGAGAGCCTGCGCCTGTTCCGCGAGATGCGCGAAGGCAAGCACGACGAAGGCAGCATGATCCTGCGCGCCAAGATTGACATGGGCTCGCCGAACATCAACCTGCGCGACCCGGCGATCTACCGCATCCGCTTTGCCGAGCATCACATGACCGGCGACGCGTGGAAGGTCTACCCG
>JBFINI010000574.1:0-2125 GCA_041611275.1 Burkholderiaceae bacterium | reverse complement strand
TGGCAGCGCTGGCAGGCGCGCTGCCAGCCGGCGACCAGTGCCTGAGCCCGCGCCGTGTCGGCGAACCAGTCGCTGCCACCGGCGGCCCAGTAGGCCTGCACCACCAGCGGCGTCGCGCCGACGGTGATCAGGTCGTTGACGGCCATCGCGATGGTGTCCTGGGCGATGCTGTCGTAATGGACCGTGCCGGTGAGCCGGGCCATCTCGTCGGCCACCAGCGCCTTGCTGCCCAGGCACTCGACGATGCTGGCGATGTAGAAGGGTCCGACATCGACGACATACGCCGACTCGCCGCGCGAGGCCTTGACTTCGCTGAAGCCGTGGCTGGCCAGGTGCGACGCCGTGGCGGCAGCGGCGCGTTGGGCGCTGACCTTCAGCGGATCGATCAGGTCGTAGTCGACGCCGGCCTGCTCGTAGCTAAGCGGTGTGATTGCTGTCGGCGGCGCGGGGGTCGTCATGGGCGGCGATTATCGCGGACGGCCTCGTAGAATGAATCCATGAGCTATGTCGTGCTCGCGCGCAAGTACCGGCCGCGAAACTTCTCCGAGATGGTGGGGCAGGATGCCGTCGTGGGCGCGCTCAGCCATGCGCTCGAACAGCAGCGCCTGCATCACGCCTACCTGTTCACCGGCACCCGCGGCATCGGCAAGACCACGGTGTCGCGCATCCTGGCCAAGAGCCTGAATTGCACCGGCCCCGACGGCACGGGCGGCATCACCGCCACGCCCTGCGGCGTGTGCGGCGCCTGCACCGAGATCGACGCCGACCGCTACATCGACTACATCGAACTCGACGCCGCCAGCAACCGCGGCATCGACGAGATCCGCGACCTGCTCGAACGCGCGGCCTACAAGCCCGCGATCGGCCGCTTCAAGGTCTTCATGATCGACGAGGCGCACCAGCTGACCAAGGAATCGTTCAACGCCCTGTTGAAGACGCTCGAGGAACCGCCCGAGTACCTCAAGTTCGTGCTGGCCACGACCGACCCGGACAAGATGCTGCCGACGGTGCTGTCGCGCTGCCTGCAGTTCAACCTGCGGCCGATGGCGCCCGAACTGGTGCACGAGCATCTGGAACGCGTCCTGAAGGCCGAAGGCGTGGATCACGATGGGCTGTCGTTGCGCCTGCTGTCGCGTGCGGCACGCGGTTCGATGCGCGACGGCCTGTCGCTCGCCGACCAGGCGATCGCCTTCGGCGGGGGCACGCTCACCGGCGAGGCCGTGCGCGCGATGCTCGGCAGTGTCGATCGCAGCCACGCCAGCGGCTTCGTGCGTGCCTTGGCCGTGCGCGACGGCCGGGCGGTGCTGGCGGGAATCGATGCCTTGCGTGAACATGGTTTGTCGCCCGCCGGGACGCTCGAGGAAATGACCGACCTGCTGCAGCAGATGGCGGTTGAGCAGGCGGTGCCCGGCGCGCTGCCCGACACCGACCCAGGCAGCGCCGAAGTTCGCGAACTCGCCGCGCTGCTGCCGCCCGACGAAACACAATTGCTCTACAGCCTGGTGCTGCACGGTCGGCAGGAACTCAATCTTGCGCCCGACGGCTACGCCGGCCTGACGATGGTGCTGCTGCGGCTGCTGGCCTTTGCCCCCGAGGGTCAGCCACCAGCCCGGCCGGCGCCGGGCCGCGCATCGGGTGCCGCGGCATCCGCCGTGCCGGCCACCACCGCGGCGAGTCCGCTCACGCCCGAGGCGGAGGCCGCGTCTGCGCCACGCACATCGGCGGCCGACGAACCGCCGGCCTGGCTCGACGAGACTCCCGACGAGCTCGACGTCCAGGTCCCTCGCGAGCCGGTGCCCCTCGCCAGCGCGCCGATGGCTGCCGAGCCGGCGCCATTGCGACCGACGCCGCTGGGCGAATGCTGGGCCGGCATCGTCGCGCTGCTCGACCAACGCCATCTGATCGCCGCGCTGGTGCGCGAACTGGCGATGCAGGCCGAGCTGATCGAAAAGCATGACGGCGCGGCACCGCTGTGGCGACTGCGGGTCGAGCGCGAGTCGCTGCGCGCGGCGCCCCTGCGCGACAAGCTGCAGGCGGCATTGGCCGAAGGTCTGGGCATCGCGCCACTGCGCCTCGAGCTCGAGGCGGGCGTGGTGCAGGACACGCCGGCCCGGCGCGCTGCCGC
>JBFINI010000573.1:0-2128 GCA_041611275.1 Burkholderiaceae bacterium | reverse complement strand
GTCGCCGATGCGCACCACCAGACCGAGCAGCAGCACGGCAGTGGCGGCGTAGAACAGCAGGGCAAAGGCAACAGTCGCCACCGACATCACAAATGCGGGGTGGCGCTCAGCGACACCCCGGTTATCCGTCCGTCTACACGCAGCCAGTCGGCTTGGGCAGGCCGGCGATCTTGCAGGCCTGCTTGGCTGGCCCGTACGGGAACAGTTCGTACAGGTACTGGCTGTTGCCCTTGTCGGGACCCAGGGTCTTGCCGATCGCCTTGGTCAGCACCCGCACAGCCGGCGCGATCTGGTATTCCTCGTAATACTTGCGCAGGAAATTGACCACCTCCCAGTGGTTTTCGTTCATCTCGATGCTCTCCTGCTTGGCGATCTCGTTGGCGAGTTCTTCGCTCCAGTCACCGAGATTGACGAGATAGCCTTCCTCGTCGGTTTCAAAGCTCTTGCCACTGACTTCAATGGTCGGCATCCGTCTCTCCTTGTCAATCAAAATTTGCGCTTTGGAACGCGTTACAGCCAGGACTGGCAGTTCGGGTGTTCGACCACCAGATCGACAAATCCGTCGTAGTCGATCGGGGCAACCCCGTCGATCAGGCGATCGGCCATGCCGCGCGCCTGCAGGTCCGGCATCAGCGCGTAGACCTTCAGCTTGGCCATCGCCTCGCGCAGCTTGCCCTCGGCGCCATTGCCACGCGTGGCCGCGTACACGGCGTCCTCGATCAGCAGCAGCGCACCGGACTTCGCCAGGCGCACAACGGAATCGAGCGTTGGCTTTTCCAGGGGCGACTTGTTCAGGATGTGCAGCATGTCGTTCTCTCTGCCCCTCAGAAGCTCAATACCACGTCCTGCTCCTCCATCAGTCCAGCCAGTTCGCCGCTCGCGACGACCTTGACCTCGGTGATCAGGTCCTCGGCGGCGAGCCCGCGGGCGGCCAGCGATTCGGCCTCGACGTACAGCTTGTCGATGTCGTAGTCCTCGAGCGCGCGATAGGTCGGCGAGAAGTTCTTGGTCGCGATCGACTTCGTCTGCATGCCTTTCTTGAGCTGGTATACGCCGTCGTCGATGAACACCACCGAGACGTCCTGCTCGAACGCCGCGGTAATCAGCACGACTTCTAGGCTTTCCAACGCATAGATGGTGCCGTAAGGCGCCTTGCGATTGACCAGCATGAATTTCTTCGGTGCCATTGCCCGGATCGCCCCCTAGTCGCCGAACACGACCACCCGGTCGGCCTTGATCCCTGAGTCAATCAGCTGGCCGAGCCCCGAAATGCGGAAACCCGGCGCCAGCACGTCCTCTTTCAGCCCGCGGCGCAGTCCGGCAGCGACGCAGACAACCAGATCGACCTTGTGTTCCTCGGCCATCTTGCCCCAGCGCACAACGATGTTGCGGTCGTCCTGCGGCGGCTCGGTGTACCTGGTCGCGTTGTTCACGCCATCGTGATAGAAGAACACGCGCTGGATCTCGTGGCCTTTGGCCAGTGCCGAGGCGCAAAACATATAAGCCGAGTCGGCCGCCTGATGCTGATACGGCCCCTCGTTGACCAAAACGGCGATCTTCACATTCGCTCCGCTGGCCGCTCAGAAGCGGATATGCGTCGAGGCGTTCAGGTTCGCCCGTGAACCACGCCAGTCGTCGATCAGGTACTTGGTGAAAGTCAGGCCGGTCTTTTCGAAGAAGCGCGGCCAGCCGATGCGCTCGATCCAGTCGGCCATCCGCTCCCACGAGCGCGCATCTTCCTTGTACACGCGCAGGATCCGGGTGACGACTTCGCTGACCTCGGGCCAGCGCGGCGGGTTGTTCGGCAGGCCGGAGGCAACCATCTTCATGAAGGTCGGCTTGCCGCGCGCGTTGGAATTCTTGCCGCCGACCCAGATCGCCAGCTTGGAGTGTTCCGGATCGTTGATCTGCATCGGCGGGCACGGCGGGTAACAGGCGCCGCAGCAGATGCACTTCTTCTCGTCGACCTCCAGCGAGGGCTTGCCGTTGACCAGCGCCGGCCGGATCGCCGCCACCGGGCAGCGCGCCACTACCGCCGGCCGCTCGCAGACATTGGCCACCAGGTCGTGGTTGATCTTCGGTGGCTTGGTGTGCTGCACGATGATCGCGATATCGGCCTGGCCGCCGC
>JBFINI010000572.1:0-2132 GCA_041611275.1 Burkholderiaceae bacterium | reverse complement strand
GACTTCGACCCTGACGTGCCGCTGGCCGCGGCACGCACGGTCGACCAGCGCCTCGCTGCGGGCGAGTCGCTGCCGCTGGCCGGCGTGCCGTTCACCGTCAAGGACAACCTTTGGCTGGACGGTCGGCCAACCACGTTCGGCTCGCACCTGTTTGTCGACTTCGTCGCGCCGCGCGACTCCTGGTGCGTCGCGCGGCTGCGCGCCCTCGGCGCGGTGCCACTGGGCGTGACCAACTGCTCGGAGTTCGCCTGCAAGGGCGTCACCTCGACGCCGCTGCACGGACACACGCGCAACCCGTGGGACCTTACGCGCACGCCGGGCGGCTCTTCTGGTGGCGCGGTGGCCGCCGTGGCCGCCGGGCTCGGACCGCTGGCGCTCGGTACCGATGCCGGCGGCTCGACGCGACGACCCGCCGCGCACACCGGCCTGGTCGGCATGAAGCCGACGCTGGGACGTGTGCCCAACCCCTGGGGCTTCGACGACCCGAACCATCTGCTGTCGGTGATCGGGCAGATCGGCCGCGACGTCGAGGACGTGGCCTGGATGCTCGATCTGCTCACCGCGTGGGAGCCCGCCGATCCGCTGTCCTGCCCGGCGTTCGGCGTGCCCGACGCCATGGCCTCGCTGAAGCAGTCTCGGCCAAAGCTGCAGATCGCCTACTCGCCGCAGCTCGGCTGCGGCATCCCCGTCGATGCCGACGTGCAGGCGACGATCGAGACAGCGGTGGCGCGCCTGCGCGCCACAGGTTGGAACATTGTGGAGGCCGACCCGATCTGGCCAGCACAGCAGCGCGAGTACGCGTTGATCGAACTGCAGCACGCCAGCCTGGCGCAGCTGTTCGGCGAGGCGTGGCGACGCTCGCCGGGACTGCTCGACCCGGACATCGGCGCGCAGATCGAACTCGGTTTCTTGGTCACCGGCACACGCATCGCCGAACTGCTTCGCCTGCGCGAAAAGCAGCATGCGAGCCTGGCCGCGTTCTTTGCGAACCACGATGCGCTGCTTTGCCCAGTGTCACCGGTGGAAGCGTGGCCAATCGGCGTCGCGGGACCAGCACAGATCGGCGGTCTGCCTGCAAGTCCGCGTGGCCACGCCGCCTTCACACCGCTGTTCAACTACACGGGCGCGCCAGCCATTTCGATTCCGTGCGGCAGCGGCCGCAACCGGCTGCCGGTGGGACTGCAGATCGTCGGCCCGCGTTTTGCGGATGCGCGCGTGCTGCAACTGGCCTGGCACGCCGAACAGGTGCTCGGTTGCTCACCGCCGTCGCCGATGATGCAATCCTGACACGTCGTTCGATTGGTCGTGTCGACGATGCGATGACAGTCGCGATCACCGATCGGTCTGGCTGTCTGCACCCGGACTGCGTCTCATCTTTCAAGCACCAGGTCGGCGCTGCCAATCCCGGGAAAGTGCGCGCGGATCGAATCGCCCGCTGCCGCCTGCGTCATGCCGGTCCAGCTTCCGGTGGTCACCACGTCGCCAGCGCGCAGGCCATCGCTGTGTTGCGCGCAGTGAGCGACGATTGCCGGCAGCAGGCGTGAAGGATCGACGGTCGGGTGCGAACCGCGCTTGCGCACGCGCAGCTCGCCATCGATCGCCAGCTCGACGTCCTGTTGCGCGAAGTCGACACCGCGCCAGTCGCGGACTGCATCACCGACTACCAGCAGCGCACCCGACTGAAAGTCGGCGAGCCGCCACAACGGCGGCGCATCCGCCCAATCAGCCAGCCGCGTATCGCACAGTTCGATCGCTACGCAGACCTCGTGCACCGCGGCCAGGATCTCTGCCTCGGTATACGGTTGCGCGCGCGGCGGCAGATCGGTGCCGAAGCGGAAAGCCAGTTCCGCCTCGATGCCGGCCATTAGGAAACCTGCCAAGTTCACGCGCGCCGGCGAATCGACCCGACGGCCCGGAAGCACGGGTGCGGCCATCGGCGGAGAGTCTTCTCGCGGAGGGCTGATCTTCCAGGTGTCGACGCGCGCCTCGCCCGCCAACGCATTCAGCACCCCTCGGTGAATTTGATAAACGTCGCGCAGGTCGGATAGCGCCGGCTGCGCGCGCGACGCAAAGTATCGGCCGTGTCGATGCGCCTCGACCAGCAGCGTACAGGCGCGCTCGATGTCGTCGTC
>JBFINI010000571.1:0-2134 GCA_041611275.1 Burkholderiaceae bacterium | reverse complement strand
TGGCGGCGATGATCACCGCGCCGCCACGGATCGAGTTCAGGAACATCGAATCGTCGACGCTTTCGGTGTAGCGCAGCGCGAAGGGCAGCTTGCGGGCGCGGGCGGCGCGGTGGAATTCGGCCGCTTCTTCATCAAGGGCGTCGAGGTGCGCGAACGTGACCTCGGCGGCCTGCTGCGCCAGCGGCGAATCGACGAACACCAGCGGCACGCGCACACGGCCGGCCTTGGCCAGCCGATATAGCAGCACGACGAACTCCTGCGTGCGGCCGAGCGCGAAGGCCGGCACGATGACATTGCCGCGCCGCTCGTGCAGCACGTCGTTCAGCACCTCGATCAGTTCCGTCTCGGTGTCCGCGAGCGAGCGGTGGTTGCGGTCGCCGTAGGTGGATTCGACGACCAGCACGTCGGCAGCTGGCGGCTTCGCACGATCCTGCACGAGCAGCGCCGAGACTTCGCCGAGATCGCCGGAAGCCACCAGCGTGCGCCGCCTGCCGCCATCGGCGAGGCGCACTTCGGCGAATGCCGCGCCGACGATGTGGCCGGCGCTGTGCAGTCGCACCGACACTTTTGGGTGCGGCTTGAACTCGACGCCGAACGGCACGGCATGCAGGCGCGTGGCCAGCCGCTGCACGTCGTCGATGCCGTACAGCGGCGTCTCGGCGGCTGCGCCGCGCTTGCGCGGCGGGCGCTTGGCGCCGCGCGACTGCACGAAGGCGCTGTCGGCCAGCATCACCGGCACCAGATCGGCCGTCGGTTTGGTGCAGTAGATGGCCGGTAGCCCGGCGCCGTGCCGCGGCCAGGCGAAACGCGGCAGCAGGCCGCTGTGATCGATGTGGGCATGCGTCAGCAGCACGAAGTCGATCGTGCCGATCTCGCGCGCATAGGCGCGGCGGTTTTTCGGCGCCGCATCGCGGCCGCCCTGGAACATGCCGCAGTCGATCAGGAAGCGCACGCCATCGGCCTCGACCAGCAAACACGAGCCGGTGACTTCGCCGGCAGCGCCAAGGAACTTCAGCTTCATCGCGCAGCTCTGAGTCAGGGACGCGTCATGTGTTCGGTCAAGGTGCTACTTCTGCAACCGGGCTTCGCCGATGGACGAGCTTGCCAGCCGAGATCATGATGAATCCGTCGCCGATTGACCGATTGAGGTGCGTCATGCTTGCTCGCCCCTTCCGCGGCACCGTGGCAATAGTGCTGTTCATGCTTCTTCTGGCCGGCTGCGCAGCGACGACGGTTGACGGCACCTGGCAGCGCGGCGAGTCCGTCGGCAAGCGTATCGATGGCACCGTGCTGGTCGTCGGCGTGGCGCGCGACGAAACCGTGCGCCGGCTTTACGAAGACGACATGGCGGCCAAGCTCGCCGCCCGCGGGATCAAGACGCTGCGCAGCTACGAATCGGTGGCCGCCAGGCTCGATGGCGACGCCCATCAACGGTTGCTGCAATCGGCCCGCAGCGCCGGCGCGCGCTATTTGCTTTCCACCGCGGTCATCGGCCAGGAGGTCGAGCAGACGGTGGTGCAGGAACCCTGGCCGCCGGGTGGCTTCGTCGGCTTCCACGGCTGGTATCGCACTTACTGGGGCCTGTCGTGGCCGGTGCGCACGGAGGTGCGCAGCTATCGCGTCTACATTGCGCAGACGTCGCTCGTCGACGTGGCCGGCGACCGCGTCGAGTGGACAGCACGCACGCGCACGACGGCGCCGAACGATATCGAGCGCGAGACGCGCGCCTTTGTCGATGTGATTCTCGGCGCGATGAGCAGGGCGGGACTGATCGGCTCAGGCGAGTGATCGGTCGGCGGCCGTTGTGCGGGCCAGCGGGCGATGCTTCCGCACGGGCGGCGCGCCGGCTCGATAATGCGCGCCATGCCATCGATCGTCCTTTCCACGCTGAACGCCCGCTACGCCCACGCCTCGCTCGGACTGCGCTGTCTGCGCGCCAACCTGGGCCCGCTGCGCGAGGACAGCGCCATCGCTGAGTTCATCGTCGGCAGCCGTGCCGAGGAGGTCGTCGAGAAGCTGCTGGCGCTGCGACCGCGCATTGTCGGTTTCGGCGTCTATATCTGGAATGTCGAAGAGACGACGAAGATCGTTGCGCAGTTGAAGACCGTGGCGCCGGACGTGGCCGTCGTGCTCG
>JBFINI010000570.1:0-2135 GCA_041611275.1 Burkholderiaceae bacterium | reverse complement strand
GCCGAGGCCGGCCACGTTGCCGTGACCGAAGATGGCCCAGACGCCGGCGCAATACGGCACCGTCGTGCCGTCGTCGAGCTCGATGCGCAGCGCGGCAAGGTGTGCCACGAGCGCCTGTGCCATCGTCAAGCGTACGGTGTTGCCCATGCTCATGTCCCCCGCGCCCGCCAGGCGTCGACCAGGCGGCCGAAACGCGCCGACACCTGCGCGATCAGCGCGGCGTCGTCGATCTCGCCCTGCAACCACGCGCGGCTGGCTTCACCCCAGATCGTGCGCCCGACCATGAAGCCCTTGACGATCGGGTGCGTCGCCGCGGCGAAACCGCGCACCAGATCCTCGAGCGGCTGATTCAGGCCCAGGATCACCGCGCCACGACAGTGCGGGTCGCGCTCGGCGACGAGGGCGGCGAAGGCGTCCCATGAAGCCGGCCGCATCGGCGCCAGCTTCCACCACTCGGGCTTCAGGCCGAGGTTGTAGAAGCGCTTGACGGCGCGCAGCACGGTGGCGTCGGCATTGCCGTTCGGCGCGATGACTTCGAGCAGCAGTTCGTGGCCGCTGGCGCGCGTGGCTTCCCACAACTCCAGCAGGCGCTCCTCCTGCGCCACCCGCAATTCAGCCTCGTCGTCGGGGTGGTAGTGCACGAGGCACTTGACGACCTGCTCGCGCGGCCACGTCACCAGCGTGGTTCCGAGCGAACGTGTGCCGTCGAAGCTCAGCGGGCGCGAGCCGGGCTGCTCGACCGGACGGCCGACCCACAGGCCTCGCCCGGTCGCGGCATGCAGCGCATCGATGCCGTAGCGGCCGTCGATCAGCACGCCGAGCTGGCCCTGCAGCGCGTGGCTCTGCGCGGTCGCGTCGGCGGCGCGCAGCAGCAGCTGCTTCAGCGCGGGAATCCGCGCCAGCGGCGCGCCGGCCTCGCGCGCCATCGCCTCGAACTGCGAGCGGTGGTCGAAGGCCATCACGTTGAGCACCGGCCAGGCCGGCCGGTTCGGCGTCGTGCGGTGCAGGTGCGCGAGCAGCGGGTCGGCATCGACCTTGGGCAGACGCCGTCCGCTGAACCAGTGCGCCAGCTCGGCGGGGGTCGGCATCGCCGGCGCGCAGGCGTGCCGCGAGACGACGATCGCGCCGCAGGCGTTGGCGATCCTGGCCGCGCCGTGGAAGTCCTCGCCGTTGAGCAGGCCGGTCATCAGCCCCGCCGCGAAGGCGTCGCCGGCACCGAGGATGTTCAGCACCTCGATGCGTTCGCCGACCGCGGTCGGTGCGTCCTCGAGCCGGGCCGGTATCGCGCCGTCGATGAAGCAGCAGCCCCTGGCACCGAGCTTGACCACCAGCGCCGCGCCGCTCACCGCACGCACGCCGCGCAGCGAGGCCAGCAGATCGCCCGGCACGCCGCCGGCGATCAGGAACTCCTCTTCGGTGCCGATCAGCAGGTCGAACTGCGGCAGCACCTGCTGCAGCCGCTCGGTGACCGCGGCGTCGGCGACGAAACGGTTGGCTCCCTCGCCGCGCTTGGTCAGGCCCCACAGCACCGGCCGGTAATCGATGTCGAGCACGCGCACCACGCCGTGCCGGCCGGCGTGGCCCAGCGCGGCCAGCGACGCGGCGCGCACGGTCGGCGTCGACAGATGGGTGCCGGTGATCAGCAGCGCGCGGCAGCCGGCGATGAAGTCCTCGCCGATCGCCGCGGCGTCGATCGCCATGTCGGCGCAGTTCTCGCGCACGAACAGCAGCGGAAAGGTGTCGCGGTCCTTCAGGCCGAGCAGCACCAGGCCGGTGAGGCGCTCGGGGTCGACCTGCACCATGCTCGTGTCGCAGCCCTCGCGCTGCAGCGTCTCGAGCAGGAAGCGGCCCATCTGCTCGTCGCCGACGCGCGAGATCATCGCGCTCCTCAGGCCCAGCCGCGCGACGCCGAAGGCGATGTTGGCCGAACTGCCGCCGAGGTACTTGGCAAAGCTGGCCACGTCTTCGAGCCGCGAGCCGACCTGCTGGGCATACAGGTCGACGGCGAGGCGTCCGAGGCAGGCGAGGTCGAACTGGCGGTTATCGGCGATCTGCAATGCGGGCATGGCGGCGGTCTGGGACGGGGAAGAGGGGGCGGCAAGGGTGAATTGGGCGACGCGCTCCCACTGGGCGAT
>JBFINI010000569.1:0-2136 GCA_041611275.1 Burkholderiaceae bacterium | reverse complement strand
GGCCCCATGATCTAGCGACGGCAATGACGCCGAAAGCAATCGGCATCGCGGCGGTCGCGTTGGCGCTCGGGCTCGGCGCGCTGATCTGGTGGGACGCGCAGGTGCGCGTTTCGCCGGAGTCGGCCGTGCCCGATCTGAACGATCCGGACCGAATCGCCTTCGGCCGCGTCGTCTACCTGAAGCACTGCGCGTCGTGCCATGGTGCACAGCTCGAGGGCCAGCCGAACTGGCGCGACCGCCTGCCGAACGGCAAGCTGCCGGCGCCGCCGCACGATGACACGGGCCACACCTGGCATCACAGCTTCGAACTGCTGTTCGCGATGACTAAGCACGGCCTCGTTCCACCCTATGCGCCTCCGGGTTATCAGAGCGAGATGCCGGGCTTCGGAGATCAACTGTCCGACGACGAAATCTGGAACGTGCTGGCTTACATACGCAGCCGCTGGTCGGATCGCGTGCGCTCGGCGCACGACGAGCTGCAACGCCAGCAGGCCGCGCAGCGCGGCGGATAGATGCGGCTTGACGAACGTCAATCGGTAATCGCGTAGCCCCCGGCTAGTATCCGCAGCATGTTCGCTTCGCGCCTGCCCTGGTCGATCGCCCGCAGCAATGGCAATTTCCGCCGCGTGCTGGCGCTGATCGTCATCGGCGCCCTGCTCTACGGCATCGGCGTGCAGGTGGCGCGCGCCTGCCTGCCTGCGGTGCTGCAGTCGCATCTGCATGTCGCCGTCACGGTCGACGGCGAACCCGACCCCTGCCATGGCGATGCGGGCATTACGCGCGCCGTATGCGAAGCGCACTGTCGCGGCGAGGCGCAAAGCACACGTGCCTCGCTGAATTTCGACCTGCCGGCCGCCGCACCGCTCGACGTGGTTGGCCCGGTAGCGCCAGTGATCGTTCTCGCGCACAACGAAAGCGACACGGCGCCGCCGCCGCGCGACAGCGGCCCGCCGCTGCACCTGCTGTTCCATCGCTTCCTGCGTTAGCCCGATCGGCGTGCGGAGCACGCGATCGTGAGCGTTGACGCGCCCCTGCGCGTCGCCCCCTTCTTGTTTTGCAGGAGCCATGATGAAATTCCCGAACTGCGCTCGGCGCGCACTGATTGCGACCGCGCTGACGCTGTCGGCCGCCGCCGCGGCGCAGACGCCCGGCGCGACCGTCCAGTCGCTGCTCGATTACGCGCGCGGCGCCAACCCCGAGTTCGCGTTCATGCAGCGCGAGGCCGACGCCGCCGCCGCGCGCGTCGTGCCGGCCGGCAACCTGCCCGACCCGGTGGTGGCCATCGAATGGCGCGACATCACCCGCGACGGCGAAGGCGGGCCGAACCTGCTGCCGGCGCGCGTCGGCAGCATGAAATACACGGTGCGGCAGATGTTGCCGTGGCCCGGCAAGCTCGACCTGGCGCGCGCTGCCGCCGCGGCCTCCGCCGACCAGTCGACGCAGGCCACGCGAGCGATGTGGAACGAGCTGGCGATGAAACTGAAAGTCGCGCAAGCGCGCCGCGTCGAACTGGCACAGCGCAACGCCATCGTCCGGGAGATCGATTCGCTGCTGGCGCAGCTCGAGTCGATCTCACGCGCCCGCTACGCCGGCGGGCTGGCGGTGCAGGCCGATGCGGTGCGGGCGCTGTCCGAGCGGACGATGTTGCGCGGCGAACTGATCGCAATCGCCGCCGATACGCGCAGCGCCGATGCGCAGGTCAACGCGCTGCTGGCGCGCCATCCCGACGCATCGCTGGCGGCACCGGCAGTGATCACCACGACCGCCACGGCGCCCGATTTTGCCGCGCTGTCCACCAGGCTGCGTGATCGCAGCCCGGAACTCGCGGCCGATGCAGCACGCCAGACGAGCGCCGAACGCTCGCGCGAGCTGACTTACCGCAACCGCTATCCCGACTTCGCGCTCGCACTGTCACCGATCCAGAAGCGCAACCGGTTGGCCGACTGGGAACTGATGTTTGAGGTCACGATCCCGCTGCAGCAGGGCACGCGCCGCGCGCAAGAGCGGGAGGCCGAGGCAATGGTCGCCGCGGCGACAGCCAAGCGCGAGGCGACGCTGCAGCGTGCACTCGGCGAACTCGGCACGGCGCTGGCGCAACTGCGCGCCGCACAGGAAATGAACCATCTCCTCGACACG
>JBFINI010000568.1:0-2136 GCA_041611275.1 Burkholderiaceae bacterium | reverse complement strand
ATGTCGAAGCTCAGTTCAGTGGCCTGATCCTGCGGCGAGTCCACACCGCTCGTGTACGGCGTCGACAGATCCGGCAGATTCAGACTCGCCGGCGCGACGATCGGCCCGCCCTTGGCGAAGTTGTACAGCGGGTCCGACGTGTAACCCGCCACCTCGGCGCCGGTCAGCGGCACTGTCGTCTGCGGGAAGTACACGTTGTTGCCGGTACTGGCGGCACCGTTCAGTCTCGCCTCGTAGGCCACCGCCTCACCCGACCAGGTGGTCGTCTGCGGGACGTTGATCAGAATCCAGTTGGCTATCAGGCCCGTGCTCGGCGGGGCCAACTGCCCATCGAAGCGTGCAAGCGAATTGAGCACCGACGGCGTGCACGGTGGTGTGCCAGCGCTCGGTGTGATTGCGGTCAGCAGCGGCGTGCCGTCGAGCACATCGCCCATGGCGATGATCTCGATGCTGCCCTCGCGGGCCTGGTTGGCCAGCGACTCGCCGGTCAGCGCCGGATTCAGGCGCGAGGTGCGGAAGGGCTCACCATTGACTACCGCCGGCAGCGTGCAAGAGCGATCGCTCGTAGTCACCACCGGCAACCCGTTTACACCGGTGGAAATGTTCGCGGTCCAGGCGTCACGCCGCCACAGAAAGACTTGGAAGCTGAATAGCTCATCGCCATTGCCGGCGCCGCGGAAGCGGATCTTCACGGCCTTGGCCGTGGCGCTGGCATTGAAGAGGTTCAGCAGCGTGGCATTGCCGCCCTGGGTGTTGAAGTACGGCACCACCAGCAAATGGCCAATGCCGTGCGGATTCAGCTCGAGCGACGAGGCAGCGCCCTTCGGCGGCGTATGCGCAACCGCGCTCGTGCACAGCGCTGCCACGGTACAAAGAACGATCAATGATCGATACATGTTGCCCTCTTGCGTTGGCTGGCCTGCGCTGGGAATCCGACTCAGGCCCGCCACGCTTCCTCCAGTCCGGCAACAATAACGCCAGCCGTCGAGCCGCAAAACTCCACATCGGAGCCGACGCGCGGAGCCGCTAGGACCAATCGAGTCGGGCAGCCTGCCGGCGCTTCCGAAGCAGGTGCCCGTGCAGTTCAGGAGATCGAACCTTGGCTGCCCGAACGATCAGCTGACGCGAGCGGGCTGAGCGACGGTTCCGCGCGAACCCACCGGACCGCTTAGGGGCAAACGGTGCAGCCAGCTCCTTTCGACCAAGCACTGCTGTCCGCCACCTGTATCCGCCTACTCCGACAACGGACCTCCGGGCATCTTGCGCGTGTAGAGTTTGAGCAACGGGCGGGCGGGCAATTCGGCAAACGCAGAACGGACCACTTTCTCTTCTTGCCGACACCGTCACTTAAAACGCCATCGTCGCGTTCCCGACGAAAGACAGCGCGAAGCCTTAATGAACTTCACGAACGATTTGCCCCAGCCCAGCCCACCTAACCCCCTGCTGCTCCCAACTGATGCAAAAGAACACCGCTGCCCGACGCGGCTGACGATCACGCCGTGAACGTGGACGATGTCGAAGTTCTGGTCGAGGGCGCCGGCGCCAAGGCGATCGTGATGATCCACGGCTGGCCCGATACGCACCGTCTCTGGGATTCGCAGGTCAAATTCTTGCGCGCGCATTACCGCTGCATCCGCTTCACCCTGCCGGGCTTCGACCCGCACAAGGCACGGCGAGCGTACTCACTTGATCAGGTGGTCGACGTGATCCGCCGCGTCGTCGACCAGGCCTGCCCCGGCAAGCAGGTCACATTGTTGCTGCACGACTGGGGTTGTATGTTCGGTTACCAGTTCGCGCTGCGGCATCCTGAACTTGTCGAGCGCATCATCGGTGTCGATATCGGCGATGCCGGTTCGCGCCGTCACGTGCAATCGCTTGGCCTCAAATCGAAAGTGATGATCTTTGTCTACCAGGTCTGGCTGGCGCTGGCCTGGCGCATCGGCGGACGGTTTGGCGACTGGATGGCCCAATCGATGGCGCGCGCACTGCGGTACCCCAGCGACCCGAACTACATCGGCTCGCAAATGGGTTACCCGTACTACCTGCAATGGACTGGGGCGCTCGGCGGGTTTCGCAAGGCAAAGCGGTTCGCGCCTACGTGTCCGATGCTATTCATCTACGGCAAGCACAAACCGT
>JBFINI010000567.1:0-2141 GCA_041611275.1 Burkholderiaceae bacterium | reverse complement strand
TCCGCGCCCTGCGCACCGTAACGGCTGCGCCACGAAGACGCAGGACGATGCGGTCGGGCTCACCTCCGCCACAGGTCTGGTGCCTCTCGGTTTGAACGGCCGGGACAGCCACGTCGCTTGTTCGGCGCGGTGGCTGGCGAACCTCATCCTTGGTCATCAGGGAAAACGATCATGATCACGACTGAATTGCTCGCCCGCCGCCGATGGATCGTCGGCATTCCAGCCGCCGCGCTGCTGGCCGCCTGCGGCGGCGACCTGTTGCCGGCGCCGACGATCAGCGAGTTCAGCGCCGATCGCACCGACGCATTCGTCGGCGACACCGTGCGGCTGACCGCGCGCTTCTCGGGCGGCACTGCACGCATCGAACCCGGCGTCGGCGCCGTCAGCTCCGGCATTGCCGTGCGCACGGTGCCGCTGGCCGGTGACACCAGGTTCCGCCTGATCGTCTCTAGTGGCGCCACGCAGGTGGCGCGCGAGCTGACGGTCAAGACGAGCTATCGCAACGTCTACCGCAAGCTGGCGCAGCCATTCATCAGCGCGCGCCATGTGGTTGCGTTCGCACCTGACGGCGCGCTGCTGGTCATCGGCGGATCGCGCGGCGGAGCTTCGTTGTCGGCGCGGATCGACCGCTTCGACCCGGCGACCGAAACCTTCACCGCCTTAGGCCAACTCGGCGCCGGCCGCGAGTTCCATACCGCGACCGAACTGGCCGATGGCCGCGTACTGATCGCCGGCGGTCAGCTCAGCCTCACCGGGTTTGCCGCGAGCGAACTGATCGATCCGCGCACCGGCGCAGTAATCCAAACCGGCGCGCTGAAGCGGCACCGGCAGGGCCACACGGCCACGCGGCTGGCCGACGGCCGCGTGCTCGTCACCGGCGGCTGGGGCCCCGGCGGCGACGCCATCGGCCTGCTGGCCAGCGCCGAGATCTTCAATCCGGCGACCGGCGAATTCCGCTTGCTCGCCGAATCGATGGTCAATTCGCGCGGTGGCCATTCCGCCACGCTGCTGGCCGACGGCCGCGTGCTGATCGCCGGCGGCTTTTCTGCCTGGTCCTCCTACCGCTACGCGGAGCTGTTCGACCCGGCCACCGAGAAGTTCACGCCGGTGGCGAGCCAGCAGCAGGCGCAGCGCGCGATGCACGCCGCGCACCGGCTGGGCGACGGCTCGGTGCTGCTGGTCGGCGGCGAAAGCGGCGACGGCAGCTTCGCCACCAACGCGGTGCTGCGCTACGTGCCGGCGCGGCAGACGATCGAGCCCGACACGCTGCTGCTGTCGCCGCGCACCGTGGTGGCCAGCGCGCAAACCGCCGACGACCGCGTGCTGCTGTTCGGTGGCATCGACGCCGACCTGCTGGCGACACGGCGCGCCGAAGCGCTGCGGCCGGGCGTCGGCGGCTCGCCACTGCCGGACCTGCCGCGCACGCGCGCCTGGCACAGCGCGACAAGGCTCGCCAACGGCCGCGTGCTGGTGCTCGGCGGCGAGGACTGGCACTACGAGTTCGTGCCCGACGCGCTGCTGTACGAGTAGCGCGGTTCGAGCTGCCATGCGCGCCGCCGGTGTGGTTCCCGCCCTCCTGGTCCGGGCGAGGCCACAGCGCGGCGCGCACCGGGCGCGCAGCCGGTGGCTGGGCCGCTCAATCGCCATGGTGCAGATGCCGGCGCGCTGCCAGTTCACCGATGCGCCGGCCCATCGCCGCGCCGACCTCGGTCGAGGTGCGGTAGTGCACGCCCTCGTAAATGCGGGCGTCGGCGACCTCCTGCACGAACGTCTCGATGCTGCTCCAGCGGCGGGTCGCGCCCTTGGCGCTCGGGCTCGAAGTCGCCAGCACCGGCAGCGGCGCCTTGCCGACTTCGGCCTGCAGCACCGTGCCAACCGCGGCGGCCAGGATGCTGTGCGCGCTCGGGTACTCCGGGTGCAGCGGGTTGTCGATCAGCGGCGTCCACGACGCGTCGCGTTCGGTCGCCGCGTTGCCGTCGATGTCGCCGTTGCGGATCGCCGTGACCGGCCGCCAGAAGTTGTAGGCATACTTGGCGTCGAACACCGCGATCAGGGCGTCGTCCATGGCCATCGCGGCCAGGGCCAGCAGGCGGGCGTTGTCGGTCACGTCGCGCCCGGCAGCGGCCGCGACCGAGCGCGCC
>JBFINI010000566.1:0-2143 GCA_041611275.1 Burkholderiaceae bacterium | reverse complement strand
GCTGCGCTGGCTGCTCGGCACGCTGCTCAATTCATTCGTGCCAAACCTCCCGCTCGGAACCCTGGCCTCGAACCTCATCGGTGGCTACCTGATCGGCGTGGCGGTTGCGTTCTTCGCCGCCAACCCGACTCTCGCACCGGAATGGCGGCTGCTGATCATCACCGGCTTTCTCGGTGGGCTGACCACGTTCTCGACGTTTTCGGCTGAAGTCGTCACGCTGGCCCAGCGCGGCGATTTCTCCTGGGCGATGGCGACCATTGCCGCCCATCTGACCGGTTCGCTGGCCTGCACCGTGCTCGGCTTCGCCACCTTTGCCTGGCTGCGGTCGACATAGCCGCCGTAACGCCGGAGCGCGCCCCGGCGACGAGGGCGCACTCATCAAGCAGGAGACCCGCATGCAGGGCTACCAGATCACCTTCTTCACCCAGCAGGACCGCCGCCACGAGGGCAAGCATCTCGCCGACTGGCTGCTCGATGCCGCCCGCACCCTCGGCATTCGCGGCGCCACCGTCATCGCCGGCACCGAAGGATTCGGTCAGCACCGGCGTATTCACTCGGCGCATTTTTTCGAACTGGCCGACCAGCCAGTCGAGGTGACCATGGTGGCAACCGCCGGCGAAGCCGACCAGCTGTTCGCGCACCTGCGCACGCATAAGGTGCGGGTCTTCTACGCGCGCTCACCGGTGGAGTTCGGCACTGTCGGCGAGGAGTTGCCGTAGCGCCGATTGCCGCTAAGGCGCGTCGGTGGCGAACACTGAGCGCCAGAGCTTCTTCACGCAAGCGATGTCATCGGCGACCTCGTCGGCGTCCACGCGCGCGTACGGCGCATTGTTCAGACGCAAGCCATGTTGCAGCTTGCGGAAACGGCGATAGGCATCGGCCACCGCGGCGGCCAGTGGCGCGTCGATCAGGCCGAGCTCGCCGGCGATGTGCAGCAAAGCGATGTTGCCGAGGTTGCCGAGCAATCGCGCGTGCGTGTGCGAGTGGGCAAGCACCAGGAACTGCACGATGAACTCGACGTCGACCATGCCGCCACGGTCGTGTTTCAGGTCGAACAGCTGGCTGCGATTCGGATGGCCATCGAGCATGCGGCGGCGCATGTCGAGCACTTCGGTGGCCAGCTGCGCGCCATCGCGTGGCAGAGCCAGCACTTCGTTGCGCAGCTTCTCGAAGCGCTCGCCGATCGCCGCATCGCCAGCGACGAAGCGCGCGCGCGTCAGCGCCTGATGCTCCCAGGTCCAGGCGCCGCTGCCGCCCTCGCGGCGCTGGTAGCGCTCAAACGCTTCGATCGGCGCCGCCGGCAGTCCCGCTTCGCCGTCAGGCCGCAAGCGTAGGTCGACATCGAACAGCACGCCGCTGGAAGTCATCGTCGTCAGCCAAAGCACCATTCGACGCGCCAGCGTGACGTAGTTCTGTGCCGCGTCGGCGGCATCATCGTCGTAGACGAACACCAGATCGAGATCGGAGGCGTAGCCGAGTTCCTTGCCGCCGAGCTTGCCGTAGCCGATCACCGCGAAGCGCGGCGTTTCGGTGTGCCGGCGCGGCAGCGAACGCCAGGTCCGCTCGAGAACGGCGGCCAGCGTGTTGTCGGCCAGCGCCGACAGGTGATCGGCCAGCCGTTCGACCGACAGCCGCCCATCCAGATCGGCAACCAGCAGGCGGAAGACCTGGGCGTGATGCTCATCACGGACCACGTTCATCTGCTCTTCGACATCTTCACCGATGGCAGCGAGATGGGCACGCAGCTCGGTCGCGTAGCCGGTGAAATCGACCGCACTGTCGTTGGTGAGATCGGTCAGACGCTCGTCAAGCAGCTCGTCGAGCAGGATCGGGTGCTGCACCAGGTAGTCGGTGGCCCAACGGCTGGCCGCAAGCAGGCGCAGCACGCGCTCAAAGGCATGCGGATACTGCGCCAGCAGCGCGATGTAGGTACTGCGGCCGGCGATCGCTTCAAGCAGCTGCGCCAGCCGTGCCAGCACCTCATCGGCGCTGACCGTCGTCTGCAGCTCACCCAACGGCGCGATCGATTGCAGCACCAGCCGCTCGATCGCGGCGCGCGTGCCGCTGGTCGCGGCTACGACGCGCCGTGCCTGCAGCAGTCCGCGCAGCCGCTCGACGCAAGCCGGCACATCGGCCACACCGG
>JBFINI010000565.1:0-2148 GCA_041611275.1 Burkholderiaceae bacterium | reverse complement strand
TGGCCGCTTACGTCGCTGCCGGTGCCGACGGCTTCGGCCTCGGCTCCGCGCTGTATTCGGCGGGCACATCGGCTGCAGATGTCAAGCGTCGCGCCGAGTGCTTTGTCGTCGCCTGGCGCAGCTGCTGAGTTCACCCAGGGTCGCCGGTCGCCTTAACAAGTTGTTGCTCGCGTAGGCGAGTTCGCAGCGACCCGTCAAGGCGGCGTGGTCAATGCGGTGCGTCGACCGCGTCATCGCCGGCGTCTTGCGCAAGCCTCACGGCCGCTGCTCTCTGCGCCCAAGGGGCCGGAAGCCGCGCAACCAAACGCCTTGCCGCTGTTCGAGGCAGACCAAGGCGAAATTGATTCTTCCGCAACGCGTCGGTTTAGCCGGGCGAGCCGCACACCGCCGAGCCATGCGGTGGGCAAGCCAAGGCTGTTGATGAAACTGCGTAACGCAGTTGCGTCAGGAAAATTCCTGGAACCGATTTCGCAGCACTCGCGTCTTGGGCGGTGCTGGCGCGTTCATTCGAGCGCCAATGATCTCACCTCTTGGAGACACTGACCATGCATACCGCCATCGCTTCTGCCCAGCCACCTTCCGCTCATTCGGTTCGCAACTTCGCGTCGCCCGGCGCGCCAGCGCCTGGCCGCGCCGAAAGCGCATTCACACGAGTGACGACCGATGGGGCGTTCTCGTTGTTCGAGCACGGATCGATCCGCATCGGCGCCGAAGCCGGACTCGTCATTCGCGTGCACGCCGGCTGCCTATGGGTTCCGCATCACGAGGAATACTGCAGCGTCAGCGTCGGCGCCGGCGAGCAGTTCGTCGTCAATCGTGCCGGCGAAGTGACCGTGCTGGCCAGCCGCGGCACGCATGTTGAACTCGAATGGCCGTCGCGCGAACACGCCGCCGCTGACCTGCACTGATGCGCTGGGGCGGGAACCGTATTTCATCGCCGCGCGTCTTCGGAACCGCAACACCAATACATCCGCGCTGAGCCTCGTGCCGGCGCAATCGATCTACTCAGCAAAGGAGATTTTCGGCATGACCGCAGTTACCCAGGACCGGAACACCGTCGATATCGTCGCCCTCGAAGAGAAAGTCAAGGCGATGTACCGCGAGGTGGCGTTGACGCCCGAGCACGAATTCCATTTCGAGATGGGCCGCGCGATGGCCGAGCGCCTCGGCTATGCGCCGGCCGAGCTCAATGTCATTCCGGGCGAAGCGATCGATTCGTTCGCCGGCGTCGGCTACTACTTCGACTTGGCCGAACTGAAGGCCGGCGAGACGGTTGTCGATCTCGGCAGCGGCTCGGGCACGGACACTTTTGTCGCCGCGCTGAAAGTCGGCGCGACCGGCCGCGTGATCGGCATCGACATGACCGACGAGCAATTGGCCAAGGCCGAGCGCCTACGCGCGGCTGCCGGCTTCGGCAACGTCACCTACCGCAAGGGCTACATCGAGTCGACTGGATTGGCCGATGGATCCGTCGATGCGGTCATCAGCAACGGCGTCGTCAACCTGGCGGCGGACAAAGTCGCGGTCTTTGCCGAAGCCGCGCGTGTACTGCGCCGCGGCGGACGGTTGGCGCTGGCCGACATCGTCACCGAAGTGCGGTTGCCCGAAGGCATCACCTGCAACGCGACGCTGTGGGCCGCGTGCATCGGCGGCGCAATGCAGGTCGACGATTACGTCGCGGCGATCGAGTCGGCAGGGTTGCGCGTGCGCGTCGTCAAGGACAACCCGCAGTACCGCTTCATCTCCGACAGCGCGCAGGGCGCGACGCAAAAGTACGGTGTGAAGAGCGTGTCGCTGCTGGCGAGCAAGGACTGATCTTCAACCGCCGGGATCGCGGCAGCGATCGGGGTCCCGGCTTCATTCTTGCCATTCAAACCCCAAGGAGGAATTTGAACATGGCCCTGCAAAAGTATCTCTTCTCGGTCACCCACTATGACGGCGACGCGGATCGCGTGGCGGCGCCGCTGGTGCTGGCCAACAGCGCGCTGGCGCTCGGTGCCGATGTGCTGCTCTGGCTCTCGGTCGACGGGGCCAGGCTCGGTCGCAAGGGCGCGGCCGACAGTCTCGTGCCGAAGAGCTTCCCGCCGGTGGCCGAACTGCTGAATACGTTCATCGAGAACGGCGGCCGTATCGGCGTGTGCCCGCCCT
>JBFINI010000564.1:0-2149 GCA_041611275.1 Burkholderiaceae bacterium | reverse complement strand
TACCTGCCCGTCGCCCTGTTCCCGGGCTTGACCGAGCAGCGGCTGCGCAACCGCCAGACGACGCTGTACCAGCTGTATCAAGACGGGTTCGGCATCACCGTCGTACGCACTGCGGAGCGCCTGCGCGCATGCGCCGCCAACCGCAGCCAGGCCCGGCTGCTGAACACGGAAGTTGGCGCGCCGTTGCTGCAGATCATTCGCGTCGCCTACTCGTTCCAGGACCGACCCGTCGAGCTTCGCTACTCGTACGTCAATACGCGGCGCTGCGAATACCGACCGGATTCTTTCGTCCGCGAGCACGGCTGACCGACCTTGGAACGGGCGCCATCCTCTGTTCTATTGGCCCTGATCCGTCCTTGAATGTTCAGAGTCCAGCGTTCGCACTGCGTTGAGATTCTGCTGTGCACGCGACGGCAAGGGCACCGCAGACCAAGGCGACAATAGCGTCATGGATCCTTCGCTTTGGTTGATCGTCGGCGTGGCGGCATTGGCCGGCTTCATCCAGGGCCTGTCGGGCTTCGGCTTCAGCCTGGTTGCCCTGTCGATCTGGGCCTGGACGCTCGATCCGAAGCTGGCTGCGGTGCTCGCGGTCGCTGGCGGATTCACGGGCCAGGTGAACGCGGCCGTCACGCTGCGCCGTGGTTTTGAATGGGTTCGCCTGATGCCCTTCGTTGCCGGCGGGCTGCTGGGGCTGCCGTTCGGCCTTCTGCTGCTTCCGCACCTGGATCCGATCTGGTTCAAGGCCGTGATCGGCGGCCTGCTGTTCGTTTGGTGTCCTCTGATGCTGGTGTCGCGACGCCTTCCGCATTTCCACCACGGAGGTCGCCTGGCGGACGGTGTCGCCGGCGCGATGGGGGGAGTCGGCGGTGCCCTTGGCGGCCTCTCCGGCGCGATCCCGACGCTCTGGTGCACGCTGCGCGGCTACCCGAAGGACATCCAGCGCTCGGTCATTCAGAATTTCAACCTCGTCTTTCTCGGTTTGACGCTGATCGGATACTTCGCCACCGGTCTTGTTGAAACCTCGATGGCGCTGCCGATGGCCGTGACGGTGCCCGCCATCTTGCTGACCTCGCTGTTCGGCGCTCGCGTCTACGTCGGTATCAGCGACGCCGCGTTCCGCAATATCGTGCTGTCGCTGCTGACGGCCTCGGGACTGGCGATGTTGGGCAATTCTCTGCCGCAGCTGCTGGCGCGAGCCGGTGCTGCGTAGGGTAACTCGCGTTCGCCGCCCATCGACGTGCGGCATCTTGGCCCGCGGCTTTCTGCGTCGATCCAACGATCAACAGTTACTCGCCCAGTGCTTCGCGCCCGCTGCGCACAGAAATCGCGGCGAACGACAGCTACGGGGAATTCGTGTCTTCGTGCACGCTGTCGGGGGATGGCAGCGCCACTATGTGACCCGTCATTCCGAATGTCGCTTCAAGGGCGCGTGAATGGCTGGTCGTGGCCGACTTGCGACCTCGTAATTCATCCCGCATTGCTGATCTTGGTCGATTCGTTCAGGCGGCGTGTTTTGATCGAACTGCACCGTCCGCTGCTCGCTCGACACGGCGAATCAGGGCGGCGCTTCGAGTCGAGTCCTTGATCCTGCTGTAGACGTGTTGCATGTCCTGTTCGGCTGCCGTCGCGATGCCGCGCTGAACAGCGCTCAGTTTTGCGCTGCCTCGATGCCTTCGAGCGCGTGCGCAAAGGCAACGTCGATCGTCATCGCCCGTCCCTCGTCGCGCAGGCGGCGTGCGTCTTCGGCACCCAGCGCCGCGCGCACCAGCGGCACGTAATGCAGATACAGCCCCATCGAGGTCGGGGTGCGGAAGGCCATCACTTGCTTGTCCGCGCCGCCTGCCGAGCGGGCGGCGCCCAGCAGCGTGGCGCTGCGCCGGTGCTGGCCGCGCAGCGCCTCAACGGCAGCGGCCACGATCAGGAACTGGTTGGGCGCCTGGTCCACGCCGTTGCGCCGCAGGGCGGTCCCTCCCTGGCGCAGCACTTGCTGTGCCAGCGCCGGCCGGCCGCCCATGTGGAGGGCCGGCGCCAACTCGACGGTCCAACCACCGATCATGGCCGGGCGCGGTTCGCGCAGGCTGTGGAAGTGCGCCAGTGCGCGCAGCGCGGTAGCCAGCGCTTCCTCGTGGCGGCCGAGCAGGTGCTGGGT
>JBFINI010000563.1:0-2151 GCA_041611275.1 Burkholderiaceae bacterium | reverse complement strand
GGCGACCATCACCGTCAGCTTGCCGACCAGCGTTTCGGGCCGGTAGGCTGACTTGATGCCCGCGAACACCGTGCGGTTCCTTCCCTCGCCGGCGTCGAGCGTCAGTTTCAGCAGCTTGTCGCTGCCGTCGACCGCCTGCGCTTCGACGATCTTCGCCACGCGCAGGTCGAGCTTGGCGAACTCATCGATGGTGACGGTCTCGCCGATCGGTTGACCGCCCGGCAGCGGTTTCGTTTCGGCGGCGGCCGGCGGCTCGAACAACGCGTCGATCTGCTTGCCCTCGACGCGCGTCATCAGGTGCTTGTAGGGCGCGATGCTGGCCAGCGGCGCGCGCAGGTCTGCCCAGGTAAACGTCCGGTCCATGCCGAACAGCTCGCGTGCGACCCGCTCGGCGGTGACCGGCAGAACCGGCGCCAGATAGATCGTCATCGCGCGGAAGCAGCGAATCACGTCGCTGCACACCGCGTGCAGCAGAGGACGTTGCGCGAGGTCCTTGGCCAGTTCCCACGGCTTGTGCTTGTCGAAGTGCTCGTTGGCGAAATCGGCGATGCGCATGATCTCGCGCAGCGCCTTGCCGAAGTCGCGTCCTTCGAAATATGTGCCGATGTCTTCGCTCGAGGCCAGCGCCACCGCTGTGCTTCCGGCCGGCGCCCCCGACGGATCGGCCGAAGGAGCAAGCCGGCCGTCGAACTGGCGCGCGAGGAAGCTCGCTGCACGGCTGGCGATGTTGACGTACTTGCCGATCAGGTCGCTGTTGACGCGGGCGATGAAGTCATCCGGATTGAAGTCGATGTCCTCGACGTGCGCGTTCAGCTTGGCCGCCACGTAGTAGCGGAACCACTCCGGATTCATGCCGACCTGCAGGTAGCGCAGCGGATCGATGCCGGTGCCGCGGCTCTTGCTCATCTTCTCGCCGCTGACGGTGATGAAGCCGTGCACGTAGACGCTGTCCGGCACCCTGCGGCCGGAGAAATGCAGCATCGCCGGCCAGAACAGCGTGTGGTGGTAGACGATGTCCTTGCCGATGAAGTGGACCTGCTCGACCTCGGACGCGGCGACGAACTCTTCGAAGCGGCGCGGCTCGCCGCGCGCTTTCGCTTTGCCGCTGTCGAAGTAACTCTTCAATGCGGCCAGGTAGCCGATTGGCGCATCGAGCCAGACGTAGAAGAACTTGTCGGTGGTGTCGGGGATCGGGATGCCGAAGTACGGCGCATCGCGCGAGATGTCCCAGTCGGCCAGCCCCTTGCCGCTCTCGCCGAGCCATTCCTGCGTCTTGGCGTAGATCTCTGGCTGCAGGTGCGGCTCGCCGCGGCGGTTGCGGCCGGCCGTCCAGCCCTTGAGGAATTCGACGCAGCGCGCATCGGACAGGCGGAAGAAGTAGTGCTCGGACGAGCGCAGTTCCGGGCGGGCCCCGGTCAGCACCGAATAGGGTTCCTTCAGTTCCGTCGGCAGGTAGGTCGAGCCGCAGACCTCGCAGTTGTCGCCGTACTGGTCCTTGGCGCCGCACTTCGGGCAGGCGCCCTTGATGTAGCGGTCGGGCAGAAACATGCCCTTGACCGGGTCGTAGAACTGCTCGATGGTGCGGATGTCGATCAGCTCGTTGGCGCGCAGCGCGCGGTAAATCGACTGCGAAAGCTCGACGTTCTCAGGCGAATCGGTCGTGTGCCAGTGGTCGAAGCCGATATGGAAGCCGTCGAGGTATTGCTGGCGCGCGGCGCGCATCTCAGCGATGAACTGGTGCGGCGTCTTGTCGGACTTTTCGGCGGCGATCATGATCGCCGCGCCGTGCGCGTCCTCGGCGCAGACGAAGTGCACCGCATGGCCCTGCAGTCGCTGGTAGCGCACCCAGATGTCGGCCTGGATGTACTCCATGATGTGGCCGATGTGCGGCTTGCCGTTGGCGTACGGCAGCGCGGTGGTGACGAAGAGCTTGCGCGACATGCGCGCATTCTATTCGGCGCTGCAGTCGGCAGGGTTATTGGTCCCGGGCGCTTCGCTAAACTGCGCGCTTTTCGAGCGGGAAGCCTCATGTCACTGACAGTCGAACGCGTCAACGAAATCCTGAAGACCATCGTCGATGCGAACACCGGCAAGGACCTGGTGTCGTCGCGCTCGGCGCGCAACGTGCGCGTCGACGGCGACAGCGTCAGC
>JBFINI010000562.1:0-2169 GCA_041611275.1 Burkholderiaceae bacterium | reverse complement strand
CGACGCCCAGGCTGGTGACCACCGGCAGCAGGATCGGCGTCAGGATCAGGATCAGCGGCGCCATGTCCATCAGCGTGCCCAGCAGCAACAGCATCACGTTGATCATCAGCAGGATCACGACCTTGCTGTCGGAGATGCCGACGAAGAACGCCGTGACCTTGGTCGGAATCTGCATCAGCGTCATCAGGTAGCCGAAGCTGGCCGCGAAGCCGATCAGGATCATCACGATGGTCACCGTCTTCACCGTGCGGTGCACCAGCTTGGGCAGGTCGCCCCACTTGTAGTCGCGGTAGATGAACATGGTCACGAAGAAGGCCCACAGCACCGCGATCGACGCCGATTCGGTGGCCGTGAACACGCCGCTCAGGATGCCGCCCAGGATGATGACCATCGTCATCAGGCCCCACAGCGCGTCGGCGCAGATGCGCAGCGCCTTCTTCATCGGGATGCGCTCGCCGGCCGGGAAATTACGCTTGCGCGCGATGATCAGGCACAGCGCGGCGATGGTGCAGCCCAGCAGCAGGCCGGGGAACACGCCGGCCAGGAACAGGCCGGCCACCGACACCGAACCGCCGGCGGCGAGCGAATAGATCACCGCGTTGTGGCTGGGCGGGATCAGCGTGGCCTGGATCGAGCCGCTGCAGGTCACCGCGGTCGAGAAGTCGCGCGGATAGCCCTTCTTCTCCATCTCGGGGATCAGCACCGAGCCGATCGACGCGGTGTCGGCCACCGACGAGCCCGACAGCGCGCCAAAAAACGTCGAGGCCAGGATGTTGACCAGAGCCAGCCCCCCGCGCACGAAGCCGACCAGCACGCCGGCGAATGCAACCAGGCGGCGCGCCATGCCGCCTTCGGCCATGATCGCGCCGGCGAGCACGAAGAAGGGAATGGCCAGCAGCGAAAACTTGTTGACGCCGCTGGCGATCTGGATCATCACGCCGTCCACCGGCAGGTTGATCCACAGCGCACCGATCAGCGAGGCCATGCCCAGCGCATAGGCCACCGGGACGCCCAGGATCATCAGCACGAAGAAACTGCCGAGCAAGACCAGGGCGTCCATCAGGCGGCTCCCTCTTCGAGGTCGGCGCCCATTTCGCCAAAGGCGACCAGTGGCCGCTTCGCCTGCGACCCAAGAAACATGCGCTCGAGCACGAAAAGGGCCGTGAACAAGCTGCCCAGCGGCAGGGCCGCATAGGTCGCGCCGACCGGCAACCAGGGCAGCGTGTCGATCGACTGGCCCCAGGTGAAGATGCTCAGGTCGGTGCCCCAGACCACGATGAAGCCGCACACCGACAGCATCACCAGGTCGATGAACAAAGCCGAGACCTTGCGCAGTGCCGGCGGCAACTGGCCGACCAGCATTTGAACGGCAATGTGCGCGCCGGCACGGTAGGCCGCGGCGCCACCGAGGAAGGTGAAGATCACCATCAGCATGATCGCGATCGGCTCGGGCCAGGCCGAACCACTTCCCAGTACGTAGCGCGCGAACACGCCCCAGGGAATGATCAGCGACATGACAAAGATCGCCCCCCCCGCCACCCAGATGCACAGGCGGTAGATCGGGTCGAGCAAGCGCGAAAGCAGGGGGTCGTCCATAGATTGTCCGGTCTGTGTCTGCGGCCGCCGCAGGCGGCCACCGGCACAGCGCCGCCGCGGGAACGCCGCGGCGCTGCTCCCGTCGAAACGAACTTACTTGGTGTCGTTGATGCGCTTGATCAGGTCGGCGTAGGGTGCGCCGTACTTGGCCCGCACTGGCGCAGTCGCGTCATAGAAGGGCTTGGTATCGATCTCGATCCACTCGATCCCGGCGGCCTTGAGCTTGGCCGAATACTCGGCGACGCTCTTGTCCCACAGCCCGCGCTGTTCCATCTGCGCCTCGCGCGAGAACTTCTTCACCAGCGCCTGGTCGGCCGGCGTCATCTTGTCCCAGGTGACCTTGGACATCACGAAGATCTCCGGAATGATCAGATGGTGGGTCTGGGTGTAGTACTTGATCCCGGCGGTGTACTGATTGGACGTGAACAGCGTCGGCGGATTGTTCTCGGCACCGTCGATCACGCCAGTCTGCAGCGCGCTGAACACCTCGGTGTGGCCCATCGAGATGCCGTTGCCGCCCATTGCGTTCATCGTGTCGACGAACAGCGGGTTGCCCATCATGCGGATCTTCTG
>JBFINI010000561.1:0-2171 GCA_041611275.1 Burkholderiaceae bacterium | reverse complement strand
TAGAAGAACCCGTCGGACAGGACGCGCAGCAGGCGCGTTTGCAGTTCAGCCGGCATGTCGCCAATTTCGTCGAGGAACAGCGTGCCGCCTTCGGCCTGCTCGAAACGGCCGCGCCGCAGCGCCTGCGCACCGGTGAAAGCGCCACGCTCGTGACCGAACAGCTCGCTTTCGAGCAGGTCGCGCGGGATCGCCGCCATGTTCAATGCGATGAACGGCCTGGCCGCACGCGCGCTGTGCTTGTGCAGGGCGCGGGCAACGACCTCCTTGCCGCTGCCGGATTCGCCGGTGATCAGCACCGTCACCGTTGACTGCGACAGGCGGCCGATGGCGCGGAAGACTTCCTGCATTGCCGGCGCGTGGCCGAGGATTTCCGGCGTCTCGGCGTCGGCTTCCTCTTCGCCGGATTCGCGCACGCTCTCGTCGACGGCGCGCTGAATCAGTTCGACCGCCCGATCGACATCGAACGGCTTGGGCAGGTATTCGAAGGCGCCGCCCTGGAAGGCGGACACCGCGCTGTCCAGATCCGAGTATGCGGTCATGATGATCACCGGCAGCGCCGGATGCTTGCGCTTGACCGAACGCAGCAGCTCGATGCCGTTCAGTCCGGCCATGCGTACATCCGAGACCAGCACCTGCGGCTGCTCGCGCTCGAGTTCGCCGAGCACCTCCTGCGCCGAGCCAAAAACGCGGCAGGGAATATTCTGCCGCGACAGCGCTTTCTCGAGCACCCAGCGGATGGAGCGGTCGTCGTCGACGATCCAGATCGGTTTCATAGCAGCGGCAGCAGCACGCGGAACGCCGTGCGACCCGGACGGGAGTCGAACTCGATGCTGCCCTCGTTGCCAAGGACGAAGGCCTGAGCAAGCGTCAGACCGAGGCCGGTGCCATCCTCGCGGCCCGACACCAGCGGCAGAAAGATCCGCTCCTTCAGATCCTCGGCCACCCCGGGGCCGTTGTCGATCACCGACAGCTCGGCGGCGAGACGGACGTGCCGCCGGGCAATCGTTAGGTGGCGAGCCACCCGCGTACGCAGCACGACCTGCGCATCGCCGTCGGCAATCCGCGCGGCCAGCGCCTGCGCCGCATTGCGCACGATGTTCAGCACCGCCTGGATCAACTGCTCCTTGTCGCCGCGTCCGCCCGGCATCGACGCGTCGTAGTCGCGCTGAATGTCCAGGCCGCGCGGAAACTCCGCCAGAATCACGGCGCGCACCCGTTCGCAAACCTCATGCACGCTGTACTCGGCCACGACGCGCGGCGTGCGATGCGGCGCCAGCAGCCGATCGACCAGTACCTGCAGGCGGTCGGCCTCGGAGATGATCACGCGGGTGAATTCGCGCTGCTCGGCTGACGGCAGTTCACGTTCGAGCAACTGTGCCGCGCCGCGAATGCCGCCGAGTGGATTGCGGATCTCGTGCGCCAGATTGCGCAGCAGGACCCGATTGGCCTCTGACAGATCAAGTTGCCGGTCTTCGCGATTGTGGCGCAACTGCTGCTCGATCTCGAGCAGTTCGAGCACCACGCGCCCGCTGTCAGCGTCGAAGCCGCTGGCCATGACCTGCACCATGACCGGCTCGCGCAGCGGTCGGCGCAATTCGACGACATGCCGCTGCCGGCCGACATCGTCCGCCGCCTCCTGCATCAACCGCTCGAGCAGCAATTCGTCGGCGAACAGCCGCTGCACCGGCTGGCCGGTCAGGTGGCGACGAGAAGAATCGAGTAGGAGTTCCGCGGCCTGGTTGGCAAAACGGACTGCGCCGCCAGCATCGACGATCAGAACGCCAGTAGCGAGCAGATCGAGTGCCGCGTAGTCCGGCGCCGTGCTGCGCCCTCGCAAGGCGGCCAGAACAGCGCTCATGGCGCACCCACGCTGCTGCGTTCTATCTGGCCAGGGAGGTCAAGGCGCGATGCGGCGCGCTGAGCGCGCAGGCGCACCACCGGACGATCTGCGAACTGCTGCTGCCCTACTGGCGGGTCAGCAGGGACAATTCGCGCTTGAGCGAGGCGATATTGTTTTCGGTGCGCTGAACGTCGGCCTGCAACCGCGCGACGCGTTCCTGATAGCGAGCGTAGTTGCGCTCGCTGCCCAGCCGCTCCGGCTCGCCGTTGTTGTATTCGACACGCAGTGTCTGCAGTTTGGTTTCCTCGGCGGCCAGTTCGTCTTCGAGAAT
>JBFINI010000560.1:0-2174 GCA_041611275.1 Burkholderiaceae bacterium | reverse complement strand
CGCTTCGCATCTACTCTCCGACCTGACGCGCTTTGCCGGCGTGGTGATGACGCCGAAGCGAAAGACCGCGGCTTTCAGGCATATCGAATTCATCAGCCTTTCGGAAAAGCGCATCTTGCTGATCATCGTCACGCCCGAGGGCGACGTGCAGAACCGCATGATCATGACCGCGCACGACCACACCCAGGCCGAACTGGTCGAGGCCAGCAATTACCTCAACCGCCACTACGCCGGCCTCACGCTGGACGCAGTGCGCGAGCGCCTGCAGCACGAGGTCGAGGCGCTGCGCAGCGAGATCGCGGCACTGATGCAGGCGGCGGTGCAGGCCGGCACCGAAGCCATGGCCGAGTCCACCGAGCAGGTGGTGGTCAGCGGCGAGCGCAACCTGCTCGCGGTGCAGGACTTCGGCAACGACATGGGCGCGTTGCGCAAGCTGTTCGATCTGTTCGAGCAGAAGACCCAGCTGATGCGCCTGCTGGACGTGAGCAGCCGCGCCGAAGGCGTGCGCATCTACATCGGTGGCGAGAGCCGCGTGGTGCCGTTCGAGGCACTGTCGGTGGTCAGCGCACCCTACGAGGTCGACGGCGAGGTGGTCGGCACGCTGGCCGTGATCGGCCCCACGCGCATGCCCTACGACCGCATGATCCAGATCGTCGACATCACGTCGCGCCTGGTCAGCAATGCGCTGTCTGCGCCGCGGTGATCGCGCAACACCCGGCGTGTCGGCGCGCCTGACGCGGTATCAGCGTTAACCCGAATCTGCGCGGGCAATCCCGGCCCGGGATTTTTTTGGAAGTTGACTGCGGTCAATCGTTTTTCCCGACATCGGTCAGACCATCTGCGGGCGTTGGACTGGTGACGTCGTCTTCTGACGAAGCGACCGTCATTCACCCCCCTCTCACCTACTGGAGACAAGACGATGAAGATTACCAAGCTCGCCCTCGGCGCTGCGGCTGCCGCGGCCGTGTCAGCCATCGCCAGCCCGGCACTTGCGGCGTGGGAGCCGACCAAGCCGGTCGAATTCGTGGTGCCTGCCGGCACGGGCGGCGGCGCCGACCAGATGGCGCGCCTGATCCAGGGCATCATCGTCAAGCACAAGCTGATGAAGGAGTCGATGGTCGTCGTCAACAAGTCGGGCGGCGCCGGGGCCGAAGGCTTCCTTGACGTGAAGGAGGCCAAGGGCAACCCGCACAAGATCATCATCACGCTGTCCAACATGTTCACCACGCCGATGGCCACCGGCGTGCCGTTCAGCTGGAAGGACCTGACCCCGGTGTCGATGATGGCGCTCGACCAGTTCGTGCTCTGGGTCAATGCCGAAACGCCGTACAAGACCGCCAAGGAGTACGTCGATGCCGTGAAGGCCGCCGGCCCGAACAAGATGAAGATGGGTGGCACCGGCTCCAAGCAGGAAGACCAGATCATCACCGTCGGCATCGAGAAGGCGACCGGCACCAAGTTCATCTATGTGCCGTTCAAGGGCGGTGGCGACGTGGCCGTGCAGCTCGTGGGCAAGCACATCGACTCCTCGGTGAACAACCCGATCGAGGCGGTGTCGCAATGGCGCGCGGGTGCACTGCGCCCGCTGTGCGTGTTCGACGACACGCGCATGCCGTACAAGGAGAAGGTGACCGCCACGATGTCCTGGAACGACATCCCGACCTGCAAGGAGGCCGGCGTGCCAACCGACTACGTCATGCTGCGCGGCATCTTCATGGGCCCGGGTGCGACGCCTGACCAGGTGGCGTTCTACAACGACCTGCTCAAGAAGGTCCGCGAGACGCCCGACTGGAAGGACTTCATGGAGAAGGGCGCCTTCAACACGACGGCGCTGACGGGTCCCGAATTCGTCAAGTGGCTGACCGCGGCCGAGGCCACGCACAAGCAGCTCATGACCGAGGCCGGGTTCATGGCGAAGTAAGCCAGCCTGCGTGTGCGGCCACCGCGGAGGTGGTTGCACACGCCCGTTGATGCAGAGTTCGCGGGTGTGTCCGCACAAGCCTGTGCGCACCTCCCGACAGCCACTTGGCGTGCGCGGCCGACGCGAACGACGGCGACCCGAATCGGCTCACCTCAGGAGCAAACCATGTCAGACCCCCAATCCACGGAAGCCGACGAAGGTCCCGCGCTGATCAACAACAACACGATGGACGCGATCGTCTCGGTCATCATCT
>JBFINI010000559.1:0-2181 GCA_041611275.1 Burkholderiaceae bacterium | reverse complement strand
CGATGTGCTGCGACTTGCCGCAGATCGAAAACAACTGCGGCACCCACGCGACGGCCTCCTCCGCGCTTTTGCCGGCCAGCAGACGGTCGGCCAGTTGCGGCCGCGTCGAGTGGATCGCAACCTGGCACACATGGCCGTCGCGCACCTCGACCGCCACGCTGAGTTCACCGGTCAGATCGGGCATGCTCATCGCCCCCCGGGCTGCTGCGGGCCGTAGGCCCCGGCGCAGTCGTTTCGCGCGGCCAGCGTCCGCGCAGGAAATCACGCTTCGACGGCGCCGGCACGGGCTTCGGCTCGCCTTCGGCCCGGTCGTTCTGCTCGCCGGCCTTGAACAGCGCGGCAAGGCACGCCTCGGCAGTGAGTCGCGCGCTGTCATGATCGGCGAACTCGAACATCGGCGAAAACAGCGAGCAGGCCAGATACTCGCCGACGCCGGCTTCGCGCCCGGCGATGAATTCGAATCGGCCGGCGGGAAATACAAACGGCGCCGATTCGCCGGTGGCTGGCCGCGGCCAGCGCGCCTGCGGCTCGCTGCCTTGTTCTTCCTCGCCAGGCGCCCCGCCGTCGCCGGGCAGCAGCAGCAGGTTCATGAACCACGGTGTGACCAGCACGCCGAGCCACAAGCCACGCCAGCGCCGCAGGCCGACCAGTTCGACCCGCAGCCTGTCATTGACGAACGGCATCCCGGCCATCCGTTCATGCCACAGCCGCTCGAATGTGGCCTGCACGCAAGCGGCGAGGGCGGACGCGTCGCCGCCGGTCCGGATCGAATCAATCATCATCGAGGGCGATGAAGCCGCTTTTTTCGGCGGCGCAGTTCGGGCAGGTCCAGTGCGGCGGCAGGTCGGTGAAGGCAACGCCCGGCCCAACCTGCCAGACGGGATCACCGAGCGCCGGGTCGTAGATGTACCAACAAACCCTGCACTCGAGCTTGGTGCCCGTGTCGGTACGCATCGGTCGTCGCGGGTCAGGCCGACCCGCTTTCGCCCATCCAGTCAATCAGGTCGCGCAGCCGCTCGCGGCTATCGGCAAGATCCTCGTCGGCGGCCAGCGCCACCTTGGGCACTTCGACCACTTCGAAGGTATTCAGGATCAGCGTCTGCATGCTGTTGAAATACTGCACGCGCCACAGGTTGCGCAGCCGGGTGGAAGTGATGCGGCAATTGCCGAAACCGCGCGACAGGATGGCGACCGGCCCCACCGGCGCGATGCGCTCGAGCACCACATGGTCCTCGGGCGTCAGCGGCAGCAGCGTCAGGTTGATCACATGCGGCGCCTGCCCTGGCCGGAAATGCAGCACATGTTCACGGATCTCGGTCAGCAGCGCCGGCGCGTTCATCGCCCCGTGCGGCATGTCGATTGCCGTCAGATGCGTGCTCGCCGCGTGCCGGGCCCGCTCGATGGCCACCGGCGGCACCGGGCAGGCGCGCAGCCAGTCGTGCACCAGCGTGCCGTCGCCACGCAGATGCTGTTCCCGCCAGACGCCGGCGAACACCGTCTCCTGGATGCGGACTTCGGTGTCGTCACCGTTGTGTTCGGTGATGCGAACGCTGACCTCGCCCTCGCCGAGCGACTCGTTCAGCACACGCACGACCGCCGCCGGCAGCGAGGCCAGTTCGAGTGGCATTGCGCCGCCACTCATGTCGTCGATGAAGCGGGCCAGCAACTGGCGGGCGGCGACCATACTTGCGCCGTCGGCATCGCCCGCTACCTGCGGCATCGAGAACACGGGGACATCACGCGGAAACGGCGTGTAGTTGAAGCCCTCGTCCTCGCCCAGTTGCGAGCCCGGGCCAAGGATGTCGGAGGCCGTGCGTACCGGGATCGGAAACTCTTTCATCGGCAGATTTCTTCGGTCAAAGCACAGAAAGGGGTCAATGGCACGGCGAGCAGCCGGCCGCATCGGCAGCGGCCGCGACCGTCACGCCGACGCCGGGCGCGCGGGTCGGCGCGGCCAGCAGCAGCCGGGCCAGTTCATCGAGGTAGTCCTGCCAGTCCCGCAGGCCGTCGATCGCACCGACGTAACGGCCGTCTTTCAGCAGCACCAGTGCGGGCCAGCGGCGAAAACCGTAGCGCGGCGCCAGCGCGCGCGCGACCGCCGGCAGCAGCACACCGGTGCGAAACCGCCGCGGCAGTGCCTGCGTCAACTCGGGAACGATCACCGCCAGATCGAGCGTCTCG
>JBFINI010000558.1:0-2203 GCA_041611275.1 Burkholderiaceae bacterium | reverse complement strand
CGCTGACCTGAACACCCATCGCGCCGCCGCGCCCGACGCAATCGCGGATCGAGAGAATCCGAGTCCACAGTGTTGGATTGCTCGCGACGCCGATCGAATCGGTCGGGCGCCAACTTCCCCCTCCTTGCCACAGATCAAAACGCCGGGCACTGCGGTGTCGGAAGCTCTGCCAGTTAACGGACGGCGGGCATCCTATGTCGCCGTGCGCAATAACCCGCGGGCCGACCCGCAAGGGATTGACAGAAATGCAGAACTCAGCAACCCCGCCGGGGTATCGCATCGTCAAGCGTGAGGATTTCTCCGACGTCACCTATCTGCTCGAGGTCGAGCACGCGCAGATGGCCAAGGCAGCGCGGCCGGGCCAGTTCGTCATCGTCATGGAGCATGAGCACGGCGAACGCATCCCGCTGACCATCGCCGATTTCGACGCCGCCAAGGGCACGATCACGCTGGTGATCCAGGCGGTTGGCAAAACCACCCGCGAAATGCAGGCCAATTGCAAGGCCGGCACCAGCCTTTTCGCGGTGGTCGGGCCGATGGGCATTCCGAGCCATATCGGCGCGGCAAAGAAAGTCATCTGCGTCGGCGGCGGCCTCGGCGTGGCGCCGGTGTTTCCGCAGGCGCGCGCCTACAAGCAAAGCGGCGCCTACGTGATCGGCGTGGTCGGCTTCCGCAGCCGCAACCTGATCTTCTGGGAAGACAAGTTCCGCGACGTCTGCGACGAACTGATCGTCTGCACCGACGACGGAACGGCCGGCATCAAGGGGCTGGTCACCGAAGGCATCAAGCAGGCGATCGCCGCCCACACCGGCATTGACGAAGTGGTGGCCATCGGCCCACCGATCATGATGAAGGGCTGCGCCGAGACGACCCGCTCGCACAAGATCAAGACCATCGTCAGCCTCAATCCGGTGATGGTCGACGGCACCGGCATGTGCGGCGGCTGCCGCGTCAAGATCGGCGAGCAGGTCAAGTTCGCCTGCGTCGACGGGCCGGACTTCGATGGCCACCAGGTCGACTTCGACGACCTGATGGCGAGGCTGGTCCGCTACAAGCGCGCCGAGAAGGAGGCGCTCGAACGCTTCCAGGAAGCCTGCCGGCTGCGCGGCACCGTCGAAACCGAGCCCGAGATCCTCGCGCTCGACCGCCCCTCCACGGACGGCTGAGCTGCCATGGCCAAGAAGAAAACCATCCGCACCATTCCCCAGGAGCGGACTCCCGTTCAAGAACAAGACCCGCGTGAGCGGGCGAAGAATTTTGCCGAAGTCTCCTGCGGTTACACGCTGCAGGAGGCGGCACGCGAGGCCGAACGTTGTCTGATGTGCCCGGACCAGCCGTGCGTGCGTGGCTGCCCGGTCGGCATCGACATTCCCGGCTTCATCCAGAAGATCACCGAGAAGCACTATCACGGCGCCTACGACATCCTGACCGACACCAACCTGCTGCCGGCGATCTGCGGCCGCGTGTGCCCGCAGGAAAACCAGTGCGAAGGCGTGTGCACGGTCGGACAGACGCTCGAGCCGGTCGCCATCGGCCGGCTGGAGCGCTATGTCGGCGACATGGCGATCCACGAAAAGTGGGCGAGCGTTCCGTACATCGAGCCGAACGGCCTGCGCATCGGCATCGTCGGCTCGGGCCCTGCCGGCATGGCCTGCGCTGCCGACATGGCCAAGGCCGGCTGCGAGGTCGTCGTCTACGAGGCGTTTCACGAGCCCGGCGGCGTTCTCAAGTACGGCATCCCCGACTTCCGCCTGCCGAACGACGTCATCGACGCCGAAATCGACACGCTGCGCAAGCTCGGTATCCGCTTCGAGTGCAACACGCTGGTCGGGCGCCTGTTCACCATCGAGCAGATGATCAGCGAGATGGGCTTTCACGCCGTGTTCGTCGGCACCGGCGCCGGCTACCCGAGCTTCATGGGCATTCCCGGCGAATCGCTCAACGGCGTGCTGTCGGCCAACGAACTGCTCACGCGCTGCAACCTGATGCGGGCGCGCGACTTTCCTAACTTCGACACGCCGCTGCAGCCGGGTAAGCACGTGGCCGTCATCGGCGCCGGCAACACGGCGATGGACGCGCTGCGCGTGTCGTTGCGCCTGGGCGCCGAAAGCGTGCACTGCATATATCGCCGCTCGAAGAAGGAGGCGCCGGCGCGCGTCGAGGAAGTCCACCACGCCGAGGAAGAAGGTGTGGACTTCAACTG
>JBFINI010000557.1:0-2208 GCA_041611275.1 Burkholderiaceae bacterium | reverse complement strand
CGCTTCATCTCCGACAGCGCGCAGGGCGCGACGCAAAAGTACGGTGTGAAGAGCGTGTCGCTGCTGGCGAGCAAGGACTGATCCTCAACCGCCGGGATCGCGGCCGCGATCGGGGTCCCGGCTTCATTCTTGCCATTCAAACCCCAAGGAGGAATCGAACATGGCGCAGCAGAAGTATCTCTTCTCGGTCACCCACTATGACGGCGACGCGGATCGCGTGGCGGCGCCGCTGGTGCTGGCCAACAGCGCGCTGGCGCTCGGCGCCGATGTGCTGCTCTGGCTCTCAGTCGACGGGGCCAGGCTCGGTCGCAAGGGCGCGGCCGACAGTCTCGTGCCGAAGAGCTTCCCGCCGGTGGCCGAACTGCTGAATACGTTCATCGAGAACGGCGGCCGTATCGGCGTGTGCCCGCCCTGCGGCAAGACGCACGGCGTCACCGACGAGAACATGGTCGACAACGCGAGCTGGGTCGGCGCAGCGGCGATGCTCGCGGCGGCGCAGGAGCGCCAGGTCCATTCGTTCTGACCGCTGATCGAACGTTCGAACTTCAGGGAAGGAGCCCGCGATGTCGATGCCCACGTCACTGCCCGCAGCGAAGCACTCGTTCGCCGGCGCACGGGGTGCCGGTCGGCGTCGCGGGCGCCTTGGTGTGGCGGCGATCGTGCTGTCCGTTGTCGCCTGCTACGGGACGCTGGCGCTGATCACCGGGCTGTCGGCCTTCGGCATTGCGCTGGCGCCCGATGAAACGCTGCTGAAAACCGTCATCGCCGCGTTCGCGCTGCTGGCCGCAATGGCCGTCGTCGCCGGCCGGCGCCGGCGCGGTTCGGCGCTGCCGGTCGTACTGGCAACGGCAGGCGCGGCGCTGCTCGTGTATCTGCTGTTCGTGCGCTTCGATCGAACGGTCGAAGTGCTGGCCTTTGTGCTGCTCGCACTGGCGGTATTCATCGATTGGCGTGGGCGCGTCCGCGCGCGCTGCGCAGTGCGGGAGCATGGCGATGACTGAGCAACTGCTGGCCGGCCCGCGCGAGGGCGCTGCCATGGGGCGGGCGCTGACGCGTGCGTCGATGCTCGTCGTGGTGCTGATCGTGCTCAACGCCGCCGGCGGCTGGCTGGTCGGTCAGGTCGACCTGCCGTCGTGGCAGCCGCCGCGGGGAGAGCTCGATGCGTTCTGGATCGCGATGGCGCTGCTGTACGTCGTGGTCATGGCGCTGCCCTTCGTTCCCGGCATCGAGATCGGCCTGGCGCTGATGCTGCTGCTCGGCAACGAGGGAATCGCGCTCGTCTACCTGTGCACGCAGCTTGCGCTGGCCTTGAGTTTTTTCGCTGGCCGCCTGCTGCCGGTGCGGTGGCTCGCCAGGTTGTTTCGGTGGTTGCGGCTCGAGCGGGGGCAGCGGCTGCTGGCCTGTCTCGAGGCCAACCAGCGCGCCGATCGTCTCGCCTGCCTGGTCAATCCTCTGCCGCGCGGCTTCATCGGGGGCGCACTCCGGCATCGTCATCTGACGCTGGCCGTTGCGCTGAACCTGCCGGGCAATGCCGTCATCGGCGGTGCCGGTGGCATCGGCATGATCGCCGGCGCCAGCCGCCTGTTCAGCTTTGCGCGCTATTGCCTGCTGATGGCCGCGGCGACGAGCCCGGTGCCGGTAATGCTGCTGCTGCGCGGTTCGATGTAGCGCAAGCAGATTTCCGCTCGGCAAGTTGGCACGACTAATCCCTGGCAAGAAGAAAAGGCCAATCAGTCACCTGCCGGGTTCGCGGCTTCTGATTCCCTACAGGACGACGTTTGTTCGGCATCGGGAGGCGGTCCGCGGACAAGTTCCGCGCACACCCTCGACCCAAGGCTGGCATTTCTCCGCCTGCAGCAGCGCGTCGCCGCACCGGATCAGTTTGGTGCTGGCAAAAGTTCAGCCTCTAGACCACTGTGCCCTTCACGAACCAGGCCGTGGCCGCATAAGAGCGATCTCCGTCGGTCTTACCATCCAGATACGCCGCCCGCACCGCGTCGCGGAGCCTTTTCCGGGCATCTGCACCGAGGGTGGCGACGAACTCCGCGACGGGTCCTTCCTTGCCGTCGACGGGTGCCCAGAAATCCGCAAACGATGCAAATTCCATGCGGATGGTGACCGCATCCTGCACGACGTTCGTCAGGCCGGCGTCCTGCCAGAGACGTGCCAGTTCACCGGGGCGGCTCATGGGCCTGGTGTACGCGGTCG
>JBFINI010000556.1:0-2213 GCA_041611275.1 Burkholderiaceae bacterium | reverse complement strand
GTCCCGCCGGCGTGGGCATGACGCTGACTTCAGTTCACCTCGCGCCTGCAGCGGCGAGACCGCGGTCAGGTGACCATTCCGGTGATCGCCTGGCTGCTTGATCTGGAATGGCACGCCATCGTCCAGATCATCCTGATCGACATCCTGCTCGGCGGGGATAACGCGGTGATCATTGCGCTGGCCTGCCGCAACCTGTCGCCGCGTTACCGGCAACTCGGCATCCTGTGGGGCGCCGCCGGCGCCGTTGCGCTGCGCGTGCTGCTGGTCATAGTGGCCGTCGCCCTGCTGCAGGTGCCGCTGCTGAAGCTGGTCGGCGGCCTGCTGCTGCTGTGGATCGGCGTCAAGCTGCTGGCTCCGGCCAACAACGACCGTTCGCACGACGGCCTGCACGCCAGCGACCGGCTGCTGGCGGCGATCAAGACGATCGTTGTCGCCGATTTCGTGATGTCGCTCGACAACGTGGTCGCCATCGCCGGCGCGGCCGAGCATGCCGACCCGTCCCAGCGCACCGGCTTGATCATCTTCGGGCTGCTGGTCAGTGTGCCGTTCATCATCGTCGGCAGCCAGCTGATCCTCAAGCTGCTGGATCGCTTTCCGGTCATCGTGACGGCCGGCGCGGCGCTGCTCGGCTGGATCGCCGGCGGGCTGATGGTCGGCGATCCCATCGTGGCGCCGGTCTTAGCGGCGGGATCGGTGATTCGTTACACGGCCGGCGTGGCCGGGGCGCTTTTTGTGGTGCTGCTGGCCCGCTGGCTGGCGCGCCGGCGGGGTGCGGCCAACGCCGCAGTGCGGTCCTGACGCAGCACCTTGGCACGCTAAGCTCCGTCATCTGCCATGGCTGCGCCGATGCAATTCACCCTCGAGTACTCACTGGTCTCGCACCCGGGCCAGCTGCGGCCGTTGAACGAGGACGCCATCGGCGCCCGGCCGGATCTCGGTCTGTTTGTGCTCGGCGACGGCTTGGGCGGCTACAACGCCGGCGAGATCGCCTCCACCATGGCCGTCAGTTCGCTGCTGTCAAAGCTGGCCGACGACTACGAACACGCGCAGGCCAGCGGCGTGCCGTTCGAGCCGCGCCGGGCGCTGGGCGAACGGCTGATCGAAATGAACGGCGTCATCACCCGCGCCGCCGCCAACAGCACCGCGTTCGAAGGCATGGCCACCACCATCGTCATCGCCTGGGTGCTCGGCGACCGCCTGTGGGTGGCGCACGCCGGCGACTCGCGCCTTTACCGGTTCCGTGAAGGCGTACTTGAAGGGCTGACCCGCGACCACTCCTTTTCGCAGGAACTGCTCGACGCCGGCATGGTGACCGAAGAAGAAGCCAGGGTGCTGCCGGCCAAGAACCTCGTCACCCGCGCGCTCGGCGCCGGTGGCGACGTCGATCCCGACGTCAACGAGTACCCGCTTCGCGTCGGCGACGTGCTGATGCTGTGTTCCGATGGCCTGACCGAAATGATCGATGACGTGCAGATCGCCGGCGCCATTTTCGCCTCGGTGCCGGACGTGAGCCGCGCGGCGCAGCGGCTGGTCGATCTGGCCAACGCCGCCGGCGGCCGCGACAATGTTTCGGTCATCGTCGTCCGGCTGGTCGGGCGCAAGGGCCTTGAGCCGCGCCGGACGGGATTGCAGGTCACGGTCAGCGCGTCGGCGCCGCCCGGACCGCCGTCTGGTTGACTGGCCAACCCCTGACGGCACTGGCAGAATCGGTCGCCCAACCAAGCGGACTTCTTCGCGGGATCACAGAACAATCATGTCCAGACTCGTGCTCAGCCTTGATGGCGTCGTGCTGCGAGAAGTCCCCCTGAACAAGGAGCGGATGACGATCGGCCGCCGCTCGCACAACGATCTGGTCATCGACAACCTGGCCGTCAGCGGCGAGCACGCGGTCGTGTTCAAGGCCGCCGACGATTTCTACATCGAAGATCTCGGCTCGACCAACGGCACCACGGTCAATGGCCAGCCGGTCAAGAAGCACCTGTTGCGCAGCGGCGACTTTGTCGAGATCGGCAAGTACCGGCTGAAGTTCGCCGCCGAGGGCGGTGACGAGGGCGGCGACGTCGACTTCGACACCTCGCAGCCACTGAAGCGCGAGTTCTACGGCCCCGGCCCGGCCACGATCCAGGTCCGCCAGCCCGGCGCCAAAGGTGAAGATGCGCCGGCGGCCAGCAATGCCGTGGTCCGCATCCTGTCCGGCGCCAACAGCGGGCGCG
>JBFINI010000555.1:0-2232 GCA_041611275.1 Burkholderiaceae bacterium | reverse complement strand
GTCGTCGCGCTGACCCATGGCATGGGCTGCGCCACCGACAGCGAAGGCGAGGAACTGCGCGTGCTGCGGCGCACACTCGGCGGTTATGCCAAACACCCGAACTTCGCCGCGGTGCTGGTGGTCGGCCTGGGCTGCGAGACGAACCAGATCCAGGGCCTGATCGCCCAGGAAGGCCTGCAGGAAGGGGCGCGCCTGCTCACCTTCAACATCCAGGACACGGGCGGCACCGCGAAAACGGTCGCTCGTGGCGTCGAGCTGATCAACAAGCTGCTGCCCGAGGCCAATCGGGTCAAGCGTCGGCCGGTGCCCGCCAGCCACCTGACGATCGGCCTGCAATGCGGCGGCAGCGACGGCTACTCGGGCATCAGCGCCAATCCGGCGCTCGGCGCCGCGGTCGACCGCCTGGTGCGCCACGGCGGCGCGGCGATCCTCAGCGAGACGCCCGAGATCTACGGCGGCGAACACCTGCTGACGCGCCGCGCGGTCAGCAAGGAAGTCGCCGACAAGCTGCTCGCGCGCATCGCCTGGTGGGAGAAATACACCGCACGCAACGGCATGTCGATGGACAACAACCCATCGGCCGGCAACAAGGCCGGTGGCCTGACGACGATCCTCGAGAAAAGCCTCGGCGCCATTGCCAAGAGCGGCACCACCAACCTGGTCGACGTGGTCGAGTTCGCCGAGCCCGTCACCGCGCGCGGCTTCGTCTACATGGACACCCCCGGCTACGATCCGGTATCGGCGACCGGCCAGGTGGCCGGGGGCGCCAACCTGATCTGCTTCACCACCGGCCGCGGCTCGGCCTACGGCTGCGCGCCGAGCCCCTCACTGAAGCTGTCGACCAATACCGCGCTGTGGACCAAGCAGCAGGAAGACATCGACATCGACTGTGGCGGCATCGTCGAAGGCGTCGAGACCGTCGACGAAGCTGGCGAACGCATCTTCCGCCTGATCCTCGAGACCGCGTCGGGCCGCAAGACCAAGAGTGAACTGCACGGCTACGGCCAGAACGAGTTCGTGCCCTGGCAACTCGGGGCGGTGATGTGATCGAAGTGTCAGCCGCGCAAGGTTCGACTGAACAAAGCCAGGGTCCGGCCCCAAGCCAGCTTGGCCTGCGCCTCGTCGAACCTCGGCGTGGTGTCGTTGTTGAAACCGTGCTGGGTGCCCGGGTACTTGTGGGCCTCGAACTTCACGCCGGCGGACTTCAGCGCGGCCTCGTAGGGCGGCCACATCGCGTTGATGCGCTCGTCGGTGTCGGCAAACACCAGCAGCAGCTCGGCCTTGATCTTGGGCACCTGATCCAGCGGCGCGGCGGCGCCGTAGAAGGGCGCCCCGGCGATCAGCTCGGGCATGCGGGTGGCGAGCATGTTGACGATGCCGCCGCCATAGCAGAAACCCACGGCGCCGAGCTTGCCGTTGCCGCCGGCGATCGTGCGCGCGTAATTCGCGGCGGCGACGAAGTCCTCGGCGGTCTTCTTCTGGTCGAGCCTGGAAAACAGCTCGCGGGCCTTGTCCTCGTCGCCGGGATAGCCGCCCAGCGTGAACAGTGCATCGGGGGCGACGGCGATGAAGTTGTCCAGCGCCAGGCGGCGGGCGATGTCTTCGATGTGCGGATTGAGGCCGCGGTTCTCGTGCACCACCAGCACCACCGGCAGCGGGCCGGCACTTTGGGCCGGGCGCGCCACCAATGCGCGCACCTTGCCGTTGCCGCCCGGCGACGCGAATTCGACGAACTCGCTCTTCACCCGCGGGTCGGTCGGCGACACCTTTTGCGCCGCGGCAAAGTTCGGGCTCAGCGCGGCCAGCAGGCCGGCTGCGGTCGTACCGCTGGCGGCGGCATATCGACCGGCGCGGTCGAGAAAGCCGCGGCGGTCGATCTGGCCGTGCACGTACTGGTCGAACAGGCGCAGGACCTCGGGTTCGAAGTCGGCAACGGTCTGGCGCGGTGACGTGGACGGCATTCGAATCTCCAGCATGAGTGGGCAAGGCCGCCCTTGTAGCGGCTGCCCGAAATCAGTACGACTTGCAGGGCTGTTAAATTGAAGATCACTGCCGCACGCGTCATCGTCTGCTGCCCCGGGCGCAATTTCGTGACCCTGAAGATCGAGACCGACCAGGGCCTGACCGGCCTCGGCGACGCCTCGCTGAACGGCCGCGAACTGGCCGTTGCGAGCTACCTCAGCGACCATGTGATCCCGTGCCTGATCGGCCGCGACGCGCACCGGATCGAGG
>JBFINI010000554.1:0-2237 GCA_041611275.1 Burkholderiaceae bacterium | reverse complement strand
TCTTCTCGGCGAGGTCGCGCTCGCCGCGCAGCGCCTTGCGTGCGCGCGCAGCCAGTGCTTCGTCATAGGCCATCGCCACCTCCGGTCGCTGCGCCACGCCGGCGCGACCGCGAGGCTACGTGCGGCAGCCTGGACATGACAATCGCGGCCACCCGGGAAATGAAACGAAGCGCAGCCGCGCCCGGCGAGTGCGCTTCGCGGGCCCCGCGCTCAGGCACCGTGATAGACGCTGTTCAGCACCGCCCTGAGGCCCTCGCGTGTCATCGCATTGCCCTTCACCATCTTCGGATCGCCCTTCATCTCCTTCATCTTCGAGTCGTAGAGCATGCCCATCGCCTGGAGGAACCCCTCTCTGGTGATCATTCCGTCTTTCTTCATGTCGGCCATGCGAAAGACCTTCTCGAAGTTCCACGGGTCTTCGGCGGCATGGGCCGGAAGGGCGAAGCCCGCGCCGAGCACCATGCTCAGCATCGCCGCTGCAAAGTGTCTCTTCTTCATCGTCGAATCTCCTGCAGTACTGACACGAAGCGCGAGCAGTCATTCGCTAATGCGCGGCCGCACGCGCTCGTCGTCCGTGGCAGCCGGTACGCAACCCAGCGGGTTCGCGGCAGCTTGGTCGGTCGGAGTCGCCGCCTATTACACGACTCGGCCTGAACAAGTGGCCTTGCCGCGTTACAAGTGCACCGAAGCCTGCAACGCAACTCGGCTGCTGCATCACGGTCCGTGTGGACAAAGCAAGCAGGAAACGCCGGCGCGCGGCCCGTCGCGCGCCGGCGTCACACCCGCATGACTGGGCCGATCAGGCGCCGTGGTAGACGCTGTTCAGCAGGTCTTTCACACCGTCGCGCGTCATCGCGTTGCCCTTGACCATCCTGGCATCGCCTTTCATCGCATCCATCTTCATGTCGTAGGCCTTGCCCATGGCCTCGACGAATTCCTGCCGGGTCACCATGCCGTCTCTGTTCTTGTCGGCCATCTTGAAGATGATCGGAAAGGTCAGGTCATCGGCGCGGGCGAACGCCGGCAACGAGATCGTTGCGCTGCCCAGCGCGAGGGCGAAAGCGGATGCGGTAAGAAGGGTCCTTTTCATCGGTATGTCTCCTGCAGCAGCGCTGCGTGCAATGGCGAGCGTTGAACGAGTGATGCCCGGCCGCACGCGCTCGTGTTTCGTCGCAGCGGACATACGACCCATTGGGTTCGCGGGCGTTTGGTCGCCGCAGCGTCGTCGGTCTTACATCGCCGGCGCTCGCGCGCAGTGCGCTTGCGGACCAATCGCCGCGCGCGCCCGGCGCAACGCGCCAGTCAGGCCAGCAGCGCGTGCAGCCCTACCGCCGCGGCGATCAGCGTGCACACGGCAAGCACAGGATCGAACTGCCGCGCTCGCGCCAGCCGCAGCAGCAGCACGACGCCGGCGAGCGTGAGCACGGCGCTCAATGCGATGCTCACGTAGAGCACGATGAACTCCCCCGAAATCGCCGCCCAACCGCCGCCCCATGGCATCGCCGCGGCAAGACGCAACGGCAGCGGCAACCAGCACAACAGCAGCACCGCTGCGCGACCGCGCCGCGTCCACGCCGTCGCTGGCTCCTGCACTGCCGCCGCCAGGCCCAGCCGCGTCGCCCCGAGGTGCAGCAGCGCACCGGCGACGAAGCCCAACACACCAATCAGGCTGCCGATGCCGGTGGTGAGCGCCGCCAGCAGGGCCCAGCTGCGGTCGTGCCCCGGGAGAAGGAGAAAAACCAGGAACTGGCCGATCCATAGCCCGAAGTACGCGCTGAACGCGTGTCGCGGAAACGCCAGCCCGAGCAGCCCACCGCCCAACAGCATCGCCGCCGAGTAGTAATGCGGCTGCGGCGCGTCCCAGGGTTCGCGGGTGCCGACGATCGCCGGCGCGCTCGCCCACAGCGCAAAGCCGAAAGCAATGGCGGCCAAAAGGCAGGCCGCGCGCACGCCGCCCCGGGTCATCGCGGCGGCCTTGGGTGCATGGCCTTCATCGTCGCGGCTTGCCGAACGCGCGGCAATGCGTCCGCTGCGCAAAGATCAGCGTCAGGTTCTCGCTCGGCGCCTCGACCATCACGACGCCCGGCACGCCGTTGACCGGCGTTGCCCGCGTGACGATGCCGCGAGCGCGCAGCGCCTCGGCAAACGCCTCCGGCGTGCGCACCGGCGCAAATTCACCGAAGCGGTGGCGCAGCGCCGGCGCGATTTCGTTGCACTCGCCCTCGCGCGACATCAAT
>JBFINI010000553.1:0-2247 GCA_041611275.1 Burkholderiaceae bacterium | reverse complement strand
CTACAGCCCTGCCCATGGCGACACCGCCTTCACGGTACCGCTGTTCGATCGCTACCTGCGGCGCGTACTGCCCTGACGATCCGACGTCTGGCGGCTGCGCCATCAGGCGTGCCAGATTACTTGGCCTGGATCCGCGCCAAATAGTCGATCAGCGCGACGATCCTGCCGCGCACATACCACTCAGGCTGCGCAAACGGCGCGCCTTCCGGCCCCGCCGCCCGCAGCACTTCCTGGCGGTACTCGCGGCCCCAGACCGGCATTTCGCGGCTGCCGTGCGGACCGATGTCTTTTTCGGTGCGTCCATCGATCGTCAGCCACACCAGTTGTGTCGGAAATGCGCCGCCACTTTGCTTGGCGAGCAGCGTCAGGTCCGTCGGTGCGTTGACCAGATGCTTATGCATCGCCCCGTCACCCTTGCCGCTAAGACCGTGGCAAGAGGCGCACTTCGACTCGTATTCGTGCTTGCCGAGATCGAATCCGTGATCTGCTGCGAAGGCTGCACCCGAAACCACCAGAGCACCGCCGAGCAGCGTCCATCCGAGTTTGGCTTTCATTCGCTTCTCCTGCAGCCAGCCGTCAGCGATCTGTCTTACGGCTGCCGCCGCAGGAGTCTGGCTGGCTGATCAGGATCACCTGCGCATCAGCAGCCAATTTCATTGTCAGCGTGGGGACGCGCCGATCGTTGACGCAGCACAACGCGAGCAATACCCACATGGCGCGAGCAGGGAATGCGGGTCACGCGCCGCCGTCGCATTCGCGTGAGGCCAGGCGATTCGCCGGATCGCGCGCTGCCTGCGCGCCCGCGCCCTGGAGGCTGCGGCGCCGCCCCTTGCGCGCGCAGCGGGCCGCAAGGCCCACCTGCGGCTTCAGACGATCCGGTTGAACCAGAGCATCGACAGCGACGCAGCGAGCAACAGCAGCAGCGCCGCGCCGGCGGCGAACAGCGCGGTGACCTCGGTCTGCCGTTTTTCGAACACCAGCCGCGCGTTCAGCGTTTCGTAGACCTTGGTCAGATCGACGGCGCTGCCGGCATGGAAATACTCGCCGAGCGTCATGCTGGCCACCGCCTTGAGCGTTTCCTCGTCGAGCCGGGCACGGAAAGACCAGCCTTCGAAGCCGATCACCTCGCCTTCGACGGTGCCGACGCCGACCGTATAGACGCGCACGCCGCGGTCGGCAGACATGCGCGCCGCCTTCAGCGGATCGGGGCCGGTGGTGCGCTGGCCGTCGGTGAGCAGAATGATGGCGGCCGAGGCGTACGAACCCGGCGGCACCGGCTTGAATTCCGGCGGGTCAGGCTTGCCGGCCTGATCGAGCGAGCGGCCGCGATGCTTGCTGTCCTCGCCATAGATCACGCCGCTGACATCGATGCCGGCGTCGGGAAACAGCGCATCGAGCGAGACCAGGATCGCGCTGCCGGTGGCGGTGCCGCGCTGCAAGTGGAAGCGGTCGATCGCCGCCAGCACGTCTTCGCGGCTGTGCGTCGGCGGCTGCACCAGCGAGGCCGTGCCGGCAAAGGCCACCAGGCCGACGCGCGTCTTCGGCGGCAGTTGATTGACGAATTCACGCGCCGCGTTCTGCGAGGCGACCAAGCGATTGGGCTCGACGTCCTTGGCACGCATGCTGCCGGAGACATCCATCGCCATGACGATCGTTTCCTGCTGCGTCGGCAGCGTGACCGTGGCGGTCGGTCGCGCGATGGCCACCAGCATCAGCGCCAGCGCGAGGAGAAACAGCAGCGGCGGAACGTGCCGGCGCCAGCGGTGGCTGCCGATCGCGTCCCGAACCAGCCCGAGGCTCGCATAGCGCAGCGCGAACTTCTTGCGCCGGCGCAGCAGCAACACGTACAGCGCCGCCAGCAGCGGCAGCGCCGCCAGCAACCACAGCAGTTCAGGCCACAGGAAGTTCATGGCTGCTCTTCAGATGGGTCGGCATGCCGCCGCCGACGGCCAGTTGACTGCGCCGCTTGCGCAGATCGGCAAAGCGCAGGATCGACGAGGCGAGATCGTCCTCGGTCGACAGTTCGAGCGTGTCGACGCCGGCATCGGCCAGCGCCGCGCGCAGCGCCTGTTCGCGTTTGCCCGCCGCCGCCGCGAAACGCCGGCGGAATCCGGCGTCGTGCGTGTCGACCCAGATCTGCTCGCCGGTCTCGGCGTCCTGCATCAGTACACCGCCGATGTCGGGCAGCCGCATCTCGAGCGGGTCATAAAGGCGGATCGCAATCACTTCGTGCCGCTGCGCCAGCCG
>JBFINI010000552.1:0-2247 GCA_041611275.1 Burkholderiaceae bacterium | reverse complement strand
TGATCGACCTGCCGGCGCTGCAGCACCTGCTCGCCGATGCGCCGCTGCCGAAATGGCTGCGTTCCGACCCGCAACTGGCCGCCTACGCAGTGCCGGGGCAGTCCGCGCGCCGCGCGCTGCTCGCGCAGGGCTGGCTGGCGCCGCTCGCCGCAGCGCTGAATGCGAACCCGGCGCCTAGGCGCAGCGCTTCGACCAAAAGCGAAGTCCTGCACCCGCTGCTGCAGGCCTGGCAGGCGCATTGGCAGCAACGCTGGCCCGCCTGCAGCGAGGATCAGCGCGCGCAGTTGCAGCGGCTGGCGCGCACCGTGCAGACGCACCTGCTTGCCTTCGCCAGCCTGCCGGTGGATGGAACCGCCGCCGCGCGGGCGACGCTGGCCGAGCGCGCGCTGCGGCAGCTGCACGATGCGGCCGCGCAGCCGGCATCGCTGTTCGCCTACCTGCTGCTGGTCGCGCTCGACGTCGAACGGCTGCGCGGCGAATTCGTGCTGCGCGCCGCCGGCGCGATCGGCACCGAGGCGCCGCCATGATCCGCCCGCAACCGTGCCGCTGGTTCGAGGTCGTCGTCGCCCGCGCAGACGCCTTCATGGCGCTCGAGGCGCTGGCTGCCGCCGGCAGCGCCGAAATCGAATGGCATGCGCACGATTCGGTCGCCGAGCAGACGACGCAACCGGCGGCGGCGCTGAAGCGCTACGCGGCGCTCGCGCAGCGCTACCGGCCCTACTGGCCGGTGGCGGCAACGCACCGCGCGGCCGCGCGCAAGGCGCCGGCCGATTCGCTCGCCCATGCGGTTGCCGGCCTGCAGCGCTGGGCCAAGGATGCCGACCCGGTGGTCGAGCGTATCCAAGCGACCGAAACGCAGCTGGCCGAACTGTCCGTCGCCGAACGCGCATTGCACGAACTCGCCGACAGCCCGATCGACTTCTCGCTGCTCGGTCAGGCGCGCAACGGCGTCGCCGCCGCGCTGTTCGCAGTGGCGAAAGGCAGCGACGTTGCGGTGCCGGAAGACCTGCTCGTACGCAGCGCCGACGTGGCCGACGAAACGCTGCTGCTGGCGCTGGGCCCGCCGGCGTCGATCGAGACGCTGGCCGCGGCGGTCATCGAGGCCAACGGTCGGCACGCTCGGTTTCCCGACTGGCTGGCGCCCAGCGCGCAAGCCAACCTGCAGCAGATCGGCGAGCGCCGCACGCGGTTGCGCGATGAACTTGAGCGGCATCGCACTGAACTGCAGCGCGGCTGCGAAGCGCACGCGGTCGACCTGCTGCTCGCCGACATCGCCCGCGCGACCTGGTGCTTCGAGCACGGCGGCGCGATCCGCTTCGCGCAGGCCGACGCGCAGGCGCCTGGCGACATCTTCGCCCGCATCACCGGCTGGACGGCCGAGCCGCAGCGACTGATCGAGGCCGTCGAAGCCAGCGGCGCACGCGCGCTGCTGCGGCTGCCGCCGCCGGCCGAGTGGCCGAAGGGCGTCAAACCGCCGCTGGTGCTGAGCAACCCCTGGTGGGCGCGGCCGTTCGAGCTTTTCCCGCGACTGGTCGGCATGCCGGCGGCCACCGGCGCCGACCCGAGCACGCTGCTCGCCTTCGCGGTGCCGCTGCTGTTCGGCTACATGTTCGGCGACGTCGGCCAGGGGCTCGTGTTGACGGCGATCGGCCTGCTGCTGCGCGACCGCGTGCCGATGCTGCGCCTGCTCGTGCCGTGTGGAGTCGCCGCCACCGCGTTCGGCTTCGTCTTCGGAGCCGTATTCAGCGTCGAGGCGATGCAACCGCTGTGGCTGGCGCCGCTGCAGGCGCCGCTGACGGTGCTGATCGTGCCGCTGGTGGCCGGCGCGGTGCTGCTGTCGCTCGGCCAGTTGATCGAACTGCTCGTAGCGTGGTGGCAGCGGCGCCTGGCGCAGTGGGCGCGCGACGATGCGCCGACGCTGTTGGTCTATCTGGGCGTGCTGATCGGCCTGCTGCATCCTGTCGGCTGGCTGATCGCGGTCGCCGGCGCATCGGCGGCAGTGATCGCTGGCGCCACCGCGACGGCCGCGCGCGCGCGCGGCGCACTCGCCGGACTCGGCGAGCTGCTCGAAAAAACGATTCAGGTGCTGATCAACACGCTGTCGTTCGCGCGCGTCGGCGCTTTCGCGCTGGCGCATGCGGGGCTAGCCTTAGCGGTGGTCGCGCTGGCCGACGCGGCCGGCCATCCGGTCGGCTTTGCGCTGGTGCTGGTGCTTGGCAACGCACTGATCATCGCCATCGAGGGTCT
>JBFINI010000551.1:0-2265 GCA_041611275.1 Burkholderiaceae bacterium | reverse complement strand
CGGCGCCGATCGCAGCCTGGCTCAGCGGGCTGGACCTGACTTGGCAAACGCACGCTCGACCAGATCGGGCAGTCCGGCGCCGATCGACTGGCGCGGCACGATCACAACGCTGGCCAGCGGCAGATCGGTGGCGGCGAGCCCTTCGTCGCCGAGTCGTGACAGCAGGACCAGCTGCGCTTCCGTGTTCAGCCGTTGCAGCTCGGCGGCAAGCCGGATCGCATTGTCATGCGCGAGGTCGACGTCGACGATGATGACCGGAAAGCGGCGCAGATGGGCCAGCTGCAGCGCCTCGCGCCGGTCGACCGCCTCGCTGACCTGCAGGCCGCGGAGCCGGTCCTGCAGCAGCCGCACGATATGCTGGCGCAGTTCGTCATGATCAGCGACGAGCAGCAGTGCCGGAGCGTCGTCGTCTTGGTCTGGCATCAGCGACTCGCGCGCATCGTTGGCCCAATGGTGCGGATTGCACGCAGCGTAGCGGCACGATGCGCGTGCGCGCTGTCAGGAAATCTCGATTGTCGGGCTGCCCGTCGATGACCGCGCGGGCTAACTGTCGAAGGAGATCACGCCCTCGCGCAGCGCCAGCTTGACCAGCGCCGGCACGTCGGAAACACCGAGCTTGCCCATCAGCCGCGAACGGTAGGTATCGACGGTCTTGGCCGACAGGTTCAGCATCCTGCCGATATCGGCGCTGCTCTTGCCCTCGCACACCAGTCGCATCACCTGGCGCTCGCGTGCCGACAGCACATCGAGCGGCTGCGCGCTTGCCGGCGCCAACAGCGTATCGACCGCTTCGCCCGCCAGTCGTTCGGGCAGGAAGCGCCGGCCCGCGTGGACCGCCCGCACCCCATCGATGACGGTGGCCACCGCACTGCCTTTCTTCACATAACCGCGCGCGCCGAGTTCGAGCGCGGTGCGCACGTTCTCGATCGCCTCGTTCATCGTCAGCACGAGGACCGCCGGCTTCAAGCTGCGCCGCTGCAGTTCGCGCAGCACGTCGAAACCTGACAGCAGCGGCAGATTCAGGTCGAGCAGCACCACGTCGGGCTTGTAGCGGACGATTTCCTGCACCGCTGCGACCCCGTCGGCCGCCTCGCCGACCACGTCGATGCCGTCCTCGGTACCGAGCACCGCGCGCAGGCCGTCGCGCAGTACCGCGTGGTCATCGACGATCAGGACACGAATCATTGCCTGTGCTCCACCCGTTGCTCGGACCCCGCGGAGCTGGCGACGGAAACCATCGTGCCCTTGCCGATTTCGGTCTCGATCTGCAATCGGGCGCCGGCCAGCGCCGCCCGCTCGCGCATGCCGGTCAGCCCCAGGTGGCCCGGCGCGTTCAATCGCTCCGGGTCGAAACCCGTGCCGTCGTCGCGGACGCGAATAAACACCTGCGCCCCATCCGATTGCAGCTCGACATCGACATGTCTGGCCCGCGCGTGCAGCAGCGCGTTGGCAAGCGCCTCACGGGCAATCATGAACAGGCTGTACTCGGTTGTCGGCGCCAGCCGCACCCCCGGCCAGGCCTCGGTGTCGGCGCGGTCAACGTGCAACGTGATCTCGACGCCAGCGCCGAGCGAACGCCGGCCTTCGACTTCGTGGCGCAGCGCCGCCCGCAAGCCGAATTCCGCCAGCAGCGGCGGCCGCAGTTCGGCCAGCAGGCCGCGCACATCGGTGATCGAATCGTCGAGGCTGGCAATGACCCGCTGCAGGGTCTGCGGCAGTTCGATCGCCACCGATTTGTCGGCACGCCCGCCACGCAGCAGCGCGCCTTCGAGTCCGAGCTTGGCGGCCGCCAGGTTCTGCGCGAAGTGATCGTGCAGCGTCCGCGCCAGTGCCTTGCGCTCCTCCTCTTCCTTGGTCAGCAGTCGCCGGGCCAGCTCCTTGAGCTGTTGCTCGTGCGCCGCCACCTGCTGCTGCGCGCGGACACGCTCGCTGACATCGACCAGCATGATCAGCAGGCATTCGTGGCCGCCGAAATCGATGCGTACGGCGCTGAACAGCGCATCTCGCTGTTCGCCCGCTCGCGTGCGCGTCTGGCCCGCTTGGGCCAGCACCCGGCGACCGGCACGCAGCTCGTCGAGCACCTGCACACGCGCCTCGGCGCTCGACCACAGGTTCAGCTCCAGCGCTGTTCTTCCGATCAGCTCGTGGGCCGAATAGCCGAACATCGCGCAGAACGCCTCGTTGACCTGCACGAAGCGCCCGCTTGCGAACTCGGAGATCGAGATCGCCTCCGGCGCATTGCGAAACAGCGTCTCGAAGCGTTCG
>JBFINI010000550.1:0-2266 GCA_041611275.1 Burkholderiaceae bacterium | reverse complement strand
GCTCGACGCGCTGCTCGGGCGCTGGGTGCTGCGCGCTCAGGATCTGGTGGTCAACCTGCTATGCGCCGCAGCACTTGCGGGGGTCGCCTGGCTGATGTGGGTCAAGGCGGGCCAGATGGTGGAATACGGAGACACCACTGCGCAGTTGAAGATTCCACAGGGACCGTTCGTCTACCTGATGAGTGTGCTCTGCGGGGTGACGGGGCTGGTGCATATGCTGCTGGCGGTCACGCCGACGACCCATCACCACCCCGGCGTGACATGACCGAGGCCCTGCTCGGTTTCGCGGGCGTATTCGTGCTCGCACTGCTGCGCGTGCCGCTGGCCTTCGCGATGGGCTTTGTCGGCTTCGTCGGGTTGGGGCTGATGCGAGGTTGGCCGGCTACCGCGGCAGGTACGGCCCAGGTGGTTTACGAGACCGGTTTTGCCTACACCTTGTCAGTCGTCCCGCTGTTCATCCTGATGGGCAACTTTGTCGCCCGAGCCGGCCTGGCGCAGGAACTGTTCCGCGCCGCCAATTCCTTTGTCGGCCACGTGCGCGGCGGTCTGGCCCACGCCACAGTGCTCGCCTGCGCCGGCTTCGGCGCGATCTGCGGCTCGTCGATCGCCACTGCGGCAACGATGAGCAAGGTGGCCTTTCCGTCGATGAAGAAGCTCGGCTATGCCGACTACCTTTCGGCCGGGGTGATCGCGGCCGGCGGCACGCTGGGCATCATGATTCCGCCTTCGACGATCCTGGTCATCTACGGCATCGTCACTGAAACGCATATCGGCAAGCTCTTCGCCGCCGGCGTGCTGCCTGGCATGTTGTGTGCGGCGATGATGATGGGCGCCGTGGCCTTCATCACCTGGCGCGACCCCAGCGCCGGCCCGGCCGGCGAGCGCTCATCGTGGCGCGATCGATGGGCCGCCGTGCGCGGCATCTGGGGTGTGGCACTGCTGGTCCTGCTGGTGCTGGGCGGCATCTACGGTGGCGTCTTCACAGCGACCGAGGGCGCAGGGATCGGGGCATCGGGCGCATTCTTCTTCGCGCTGGCACGCGGCGCGCTGTCGCTGCGGGCGGTGTTCGCAATCCTCGTCGAAAGTGCGCGCACGACCGCAATGCTGTTCACGATCTTGATCGCCGCGATGATGTTCGCGAATTTCGTCAATTTCACAACCATGCCCGGCGATCTGAAGGACTGGATCCTGCGCCTCGGTCTGCCGCCGCTGGCGATCGTCGGCGCGATGATGGTCATCTACGTCGTGCTCGGCACGATCATGGAAGAGCTATCGATGGTGCTGCTGACGATTCCGGTCTTCTTCCCGATCGTCGTGCAGATTGGTTTCGACCCGGTGTGGTTCGGCGTGCTGATCGTGCTGGTGGTGCAGATCGGCCTGATCTCGCCGCCAGTCGGCATGAACCTGTTCGTGCTGAATTCGTTGTTAAAGGGCGTGGCGCTGATGCAGATTTTTCGTGGCGTCTGGCTGTTCGTCGCCGCGTTGGTGCTTGCCATGGCGGTGGTGCTCGAGTTCCAAGCGCTTGCGCTGTGGCTGCCCGGGCTCATGAGGTGATCGGACCGCCCAGCGCAGGTTGACGCTTATCAACAGACCCAGCACGACTACGTAATATCCACCGTCTTCAAGCGTGCCCGGTGACCTAGCATTCAAGCTGTTGTTCGACCCCCTCGCCAGGAGATCCACCATGAAGCGCACCCTATTGGCCACCGCCGTATTGCTCGCGACCACGGTCGCGTTTGCCGAATACCCGGAAAAGCCCGTCACCATCGTCGTGCCATTCGCTGCCGGCGGCCCGACCGACAAGGTCGCCCGCGACCTCGGCGAAGTGCTGCGCAAGGGCCTGAACAATCAAACGGTGCTGATCGAGAACGTCGGCGGTGCCGGCGGCACACTCGGTGCGGCCAAGGTGGCCAAGGCCGCGCCGGACGGCTATACCCTGCTCCTGTACCACATCGGCATGTCGACGTCGCCGGCGCTGTATCGCAACCTGCCTTACAAGACGCTCGACGATTTCGAGTACCTGGGCATGGTCAACGAGGTGCCGATGACGCTGATCGGTCGCCCGACGCTGCCGGCCAACAACTTCGCCGAACTGGTCAAGTGGATCGAAGCCAACAAGGGCAAGGTCAACCTCGCAAACGCCGGCCTGGGCGCCGCGTCGCACCTGTGCGGGCTACTCTTTCAGCAAGCCTTGAAGGCCGAAATGACGACCGTGCCGTACAAGGGCACGGCGCCGGCGATGACCGACCTGCTCGGCGGCCAGGTC
>JBFINI010000549.1:0-2266 GCA_041611275.1 Burkholderiaceae bacterium | reverse complement strand
GTCACGCTGGTCTTCTTCATCGTCTTCTTCAACGTCTACCAGGGCGTCAAGGAGGTCAGCCCGGTGGTGCTGGCGAACGCGCGCATGCTCGGCGCGAACCAGAAACAGCTGCTGCGCCACGTATACCTGCCGAGTGCGACGAGCTGGGTCTTCAGCTCGCTGCACACCAGCGTCGGCCTGGCCTTCGTCGGTGCCGTCGTCGGCGAGTACCTCGGCTCGAGCCAGGGCGTCGGCTACCTGATCCTGCAGGCCGAGGGTACGTTCGACATCAATACGGTGATGGCCGGCATCCTGGTGCTGACCGGCTTTGCACTCCTGCTGGACATGCTGGTCGGCCGCATCGAGCGGCGGTTGATGAAGTGGCAGCCGCGCGAGGCCCACACCGAGAAGCTCTGAGCCTCAGGTGATGCGGTAGACGTCCAGGCGCACTTCGTCGGCGGCGCGCTCGCCGACTGCGAGCGCCATCACGCGGTTGAGGTGCAGCCATGACGGCGCGCCGGTGTGGAAGCGCATCGACGTGCGAAAGAAGTAGGCCTGGCGCGGCACCGCCTCACCGCGCGCCAGGCGGGCCATCACCTCGGGCGGGCCGTGGCGCAGGCCCCGGCTCGTGATCTCGACCAGGCCGCCGTCGGCGGTCCGAACGACGTAATGCGCGGCAATCTCGAGCACACCGTCGGCGCGCAGCGTCTGCCAGTCGACGCCGCCGGCGACGACCGCACCGCTCAATTCCGGGCCGGCGGCGGTGCCGGCGCCAAGCGGCACGAAGCGGCGTTCGCCGCCGGGTGCCGGACCCAGGCTGACCAGGGGTTCCACCGCGATGCGCAGGCTGGTCATCGGAGTCAAGGCGGGTGGTGCAGGCAGCGGGATCATGGCTGGAAGGTAGAGGAATTGCCGACTTGGCAGTGTCACGCAGCTAGGCTCCAATGGGCCACACACTCCCAGGGGGCAGCCCGCATGGCAAACAAGGACTTCGACACCATGGAAGACAGCAACCGCTCTTCCAACCCGAGCATCCACGAGCTCAGCGACCCGGCGCGGCGTACCGTTCTGCGCGGCGGGCTGGGCCTGGCCGCGAGCGCCCTGTACGCGCCACTGGTGGCGGGCTGCGCCGGCGCGACGACCCGCGGGATGGCCAAGCCGCAGCCGCCGTCGATCGGCTTCAAGTCCGTCCCGGCGGTCGCAACCGACACCCTGGTGGTGCCTGAAGGCTATGTGGCGACGGTCATCGCGGCCTGGGGCGAACCGGTCGGGGTGCCCGCAAACATGCCGGCCTGGCGCGGCGACGCCTCGCACAGCGCAGCCGAACAGGCGCTGCAGATGGGCATGCATCACGACGGTATTCACTTCTACGCCATCGACGGCAATGGCAACACGCGCGGCCTGCTGGCCATGAACCACGAGTACACCGATGACGGCCTGCTGCACGTGGGCGGAATGAATCCGTGGACCGCGGAGAAGGTGAAGAAGGCGCAGGCGGCGCACGGCCTGGCGGTGATCGAGGTCGAGATGAAGGGCGACGCATGGCAGATGGTGCGGCCGTCGAAATACGCCCGTCGCTTCACCGGCAACACGCCGTTCGCCGTCGGCGGGCCATGCGCCGGTCATGCGCTGTTCAAGACCGCTGCCGACCCCGAGGGTCGCACGGTGCTCGGCACCCTGAACAACTGCGCCAGCGGCAAGACGCCCTGGGGCACCTACCTGTCGGGCGAAGAGAACTTCATGGGCTACTTCAGTGGCGGCGACAGGCTGTCGGACCACGAGAAGCGCTGGGGCATGAGGAAAGGCGGCTGGGGCTACCGCTGGCACGAGCACGACGATCGCTTCGATGCGGTGAAGAACCCGAACGAGCCGAACCGCTTCGGCTGGGTTGTCGAGGTGGACCCGCTCGACCCGACCAGCACGCCGGTGAAGCGCACCGCGCTGGGCCGCGCGGCGCACGAGGGTGCCTGGGTCGGCGTGACCAAGGACGGTCGCGCAGTGGTGTATTCGGGAGAGGACGCACGCTTCGAGTACATCTACAAGTTCGTCAGTCGCGACAGGATCGCGCCCGGTGGCGCCAAGGCCAACCGCACGCTGCTCGACCACGGCACGCTGTACGTGGCGCGTTTCAACGCCGACGGCACGGGCAACTGGATCCCGCTGGTGCACGGGCAAGGCCCGCTGACGGCGGCCAATGGCTTCGCCGACCAAGGCGAGGTGGTGATCAAGTCACGCCAAGCCAGCGACGTCCTCGGTGCGACCAAGATGGACCGCCCCGAATGGCTGG
>JBFINI010000548.1:0-2269 GCA_041611275.1 Burkholderiaceae bacterium | reverse complement strand
GCTGCTGGCGGCGCAGGACGCCGCCGACGTGGCGGCGGTCGAAGCGGCCGGCCGGGCGCTGGAAACCCGCATCCGCACCGAGGCGAAGACACTGCGCGAGAAGTACGTCGAGCCGCCACACACCACCAACTTCGCGATCCTGTTCGTGCCTACCGAGGGCCTGTTTGCCGAGGTGCTGCGGCGGCCCGGGCTCACCGAGGCGCTCAATCGCCAGCAGCGGGTGGTGATCGCCGGGCCGACCACGTTGTTCGCGATGCTCAATTCGCTGCAGATGGGTTTCCGCACGCTGGCGCTGGAAAAGCGCAGTGCCGAGGTGTGGCAGGTGCTCGGCGCAGTGAAGACGGAGTTTTCCAAGTTCGGCGATGTGCTGGCGACACTGAAAAAGCAGCTGGCCACAGCGTCGAACACGATCGAGTCGGCCGAGACACGCACCCGGCAGATGAGCCGCGCGTTGAAAACGGTCGAAGCGCTGCCCGAGCATGATTCGCAGCGGCTGCTGCCGCCGGCGGTTGAAGACGATGGCTAGCGGTCGCGCACTCCTCGGCGTTCCGTCTTGGCGGCGTGCCCGGCCTTGAAGGCGCGTGAAGTCGGTTCAGTGATCGGGCCCGAGCACGCGCAAGGCGGCGGCCTGAGGCTCGCGAGCGTTTTCGATGCGCCGACGCGTGCAATGGCCGCTTATGCGGCCAGTCTTAAGTTCGAGGACCTGTCGCGCGCGACGATCGATGCGTCCCAACGACACCTGATCGACTCGCTCGGCTGTGCGCTCGGCGCGATACAAGCGAAGCCAGCCGCAATCGCCCGCCGGCTCGCACCCGCGCTCGCTACGGGGCAAGGAGCGTCGGTTATCGGCCTGCCGTATCGAACGACACCGGAACATGCGGCGTTCGCCAACACCTGCATGATCCGCAGTCTCGATTTCAACGACACCGGCATCGGCGGTCATCCCAGTGACATGATCGCCGCCGTGCTGGCGCTGGCCGAAACGCGGCACGCAGATGGACGCGCGTTTGTCACCGCGCTTAATGCCGCCTACGAGGTCTTTGCCGGTCTGCGGCGGGGTGGGTTTTCGCCGCGACGGAGCAACATCGATCAGATTCAGTGCTCGATCGGCGCGGCGGTCGGCGCGGCAATGATCAGCGGCCTGGACCTTGTGCAAACGGCCCATGCGATCTCGCTGGCCGTGACACCGAGTGTTCCGCTGCGGGTCACGCGCACCGGTCAGCTATCAGAGTGGAAGGGATGCGCGACTGCACACGGCGCGATGCAGGCGGTACTGGCGGCGCGCTGGGCGGGCGAGGGGTTGACCGGTCCGGCCGCGCCCTTCGAGGGCATTGGTGGCCTGTGCGAGTTACTGCGTATCGAGGTGCCGAACCTCGACCAGCTCGGCGCGCCGATCGAAGGCCTGAGTGCAGTCGAGGCGACCGGGATCAAGGTCTACCCCGCCGAGTACAGCGCGCAGGGTCCGGTGTCGCTGGCACTCCAATTGCGCGAGCATTGCCGGTGCGAAGACATTGCCCGAGTGGACATCGCATTGCATTGGGGAGGTTGGCACGAGATCGGCGGGGGCCAGGGTGATCGTCAGGACAAGTGGAACCCGACGACGCGCGAAGCCGCCGATCACAGCCTGCCGTACATGGTGGCCGTGGCTTTGGCCGATGGCGATGTCTCGCTGCGCAGCTATGACGACGCCCGCTTGCATGATCGGAAGCTGCGGCGGCTGATGCAGCTCATTACGGTCAGCGAAGATCCGGAACTGACACGTGAACACGCAGGTGAACTGCCGTCGTGGCCGTCGACGATGCAAATCGTGCTGAACAGCGGCGAGACGTTGCGCGCGAAGATCCGCGACCCGAAAGGGCATCCGCGAAATCCGCTCAGCGACGCTGAACTGGCAGCAAAGTTTTTCGCACTGAGCGATGGCGTGATCCACCGCTCGCAGGCGCAGCGGCTGCTCGATCTTGTAGGGTCGCTGCACACGGCGCGCGACGTCAGCCTGCTGACGGACCAGTTTCGGACTATCTGATCCGGCAACCTTGCGCGAGCGTGGGCACGAGACGGTCGCGCGCGGTCCGGCTGCCGCCTGCCGGCCGCGACGGCGTCGGCTTACGCGGACGAGCCGCTGTCCGTCGAACGTACGACCGCCTTCCGCAGCGAACGCAGTTCCCGATCGGCGCGCCGCAGCAGCTCTTCAGTAGTCTGCCAGCCAATGCAGGCGTCGGTGATCGACACGCCGTACTTCAGCTGCGAGCGGTCGGATGGCAGCGGCTGG
>JBFINI010000547.1:0-2271 GCA_041611275.1 Burkholderiaceae bacterium | reverse complement strand
TCTCGCAGCCGGTTTCGTCGCTGAGCTTGTTCAGTCGAATCAGCGGCGTATTGCCGATGGTGCCATGAAAGCCGAGGGTGATCATCGCGGAGCTCCGCGCAGTTTCAGTGGGCCGGACCTACGGGGAGTCTAGCGAGCGGCCGGCGCGGGTGGCCGCGCCGGCACAGTGGGCACTTGGCGTGCCGGGCGCAGGCAAACCGCGACGGCATCTGGAGCCGCTTCAGAAACGTGCAGGTCCAGAAGGGCGAAGTCATCGGCCAGGACCGCACACGCTGGAAGGTGATCGAGGCGGAACAGCGCCGGCTCAATTGCCAGCAGCGATGAACTGCGCAGGCTCAGGCCGCTCCACGGCCAGCCGCCAGGTGCAGAGAACGATGGCTGGGTCCCTTATGCTTGGCCCATGCGCCGGCGCGGCGGCACTTCTCCTGCGGCCTGCATCTCGAGCACAACTGTCGGTGACTGAGTTTGGTCGAGTCGACACAGGACCTTGAAACGGCATGTATCACGGTGAGCGACTGAACAGCATCACGCACCTCGTGGGCGCCGCGCTGGCGGTTGCGGCCGCCTCAGTACTCATCGTCAGTGCCGCGCTGCAGGGTGATCCTTGGCGGATCACGAGCTTCAGCGTCTTCGGCACGACGCTGGTGCTGCTGTATGTCGCTTCGACGATGTACCACTCGGTGCGCCCGCCGGCGAAGGATGTTCTGCTGCGGCTCGACCACTCGGCGATTTTTCTGTTGATCGCCGGCACCTACACGCCCTTTGCGCTGGTCAGCCTGCGCGGCGCGCTCGGCTTCACGATGCTCGCAGTCGTGTGGGCAATGGCGGTGTACGGCATCTGGCGCGCCTGGCGGCGCGCCAACGACCGGCCGCAGTCAGCGCTGCCCTACGCGGTGATGGGCTGGATGGGTCTGGTCGCCATCGTGCCCTTGCTGGAGCAGCTCGGCGTCGGCGGCATGCTCTGGCTGGCGCTGGGCGGCGTGCTGTACACCGCCGGCATTGTCTTCTACGTCAACGATGAGCGCTGGCGCCATGCGCATGGCGTGTGGCACCTGTTCGTCATTGGCGGCAGCGCCAGCCATTTCGCGGCGGTGCTGTTTTTCGTCTGACGATCGGCAGATCAGGCAAACGACCACAGCAGGCGTCTCTCAAGCGAGGGGACGCCAGCGAGCCGACGACAACAGCCGGTCAGGCCCGTCGTGCACCGTGAACTAGCTGCACTGCCCGGTATGCCCGCACGCAGTGCAGAATTCGCAGCCATCGCGCTTGATCATCGCCGCCGCGTGGCAGCTCGGGCAGACCTTGCCCTTGACCGGCGCGGTTTCATGGTCGATGAGTTTGACCGCGTCGGGCACGGCAAGGATGCCGGCGCTCTGGATGGCGCGGCCGTCGTCGTCGAGGATGCCCAGCACCTTGTAGCGGTGCAGCAGCAGGGTGGCGATGTAGGCAACCGTGCTCGGATACATCGATGATTTCTCTTCGCCCGGCACCGGCGCCCAGAACTCGCCGTTCTGCTCGCCGAAGTTCAAGAGTTTCTTCAGCTTCATGCCGATCCAGTTGGCGTCGACCACGCGCATGTCGAGCGAAATGAGCTTGCACAGGCCGTCGAGCACGCGCGGATACTCGCCGGCGAGCCAGATCGAATAGGGGCGGCGGCTGCTGTCGGGCAGCTGCAGTTCCTTGACGCCAAGAACGAAGTCGTCGCCGGTATTGGCGTTGTTGATGTCGACCGTCCAGCTCATCGTGCCGAGCGGGCCGGCTTTCGGCTCCTTCTTGCTGAACAGCGCGTTCATCACCGGGGTGGAGATCGGCAGGTTCTGCTGCTCGAGATCGCGGAAGGCACCGAGGGACTCGCAGCGCCAGCGCACGATGTTGGCAAATGCCGCCACCACGCCTTTCTGCCATTCATGTTTGCCGCTCGGCGGCATGGCGATCGAGAAGCCTTCCTCGTCGCGCGCCTTGGCCAGCGCGTCGAGCTTCAGCTTCAACCACGCGCGGTCCTCCGAACGCATGTCCATCGATAGCGTCTTGGCGATGGCGCCCAGGCCACGCGGCTGTTCGGCGCCATTGACCCACACCTCGAACGGCATCGGCGGCGCGCCGACCTGGCCGATGAAGATCGCAAAAGACTCGTGCCGCTGCGGAATCTCGACCATGAAGGTCCAGGCCATATTGCCCTCGGCCATGTCCGGGCGGCCAGGCCATTTCAGGCTGGCCAGTGCCGGCTGCGGCGTCGAGGTCAGCTGCACGCGGCGGTCCGGGTCGTCCTTC
>JBFINI010000546.1:0-2276 GCA_041611275.1 Burkholderiaceae bacterium | reverse complement strand
GGGCAGCGATGTCGAGGGCTATTTGCGTGCCTCGGAGATTTCTTCTGATCGGGTCGAGGACGCGCGCAATCACCTGAAGGAGGGTGATACGGTCACGGCGCTGATCATCAACGTTGACCGCAAGAACCGCGGCCTGAACCTGTCGATCAAGGCGAAGGACAACGTCGAGGCGAGCGAGGCGATTGAACGGATGAAGGCCGAGGCCACAACCGGTACGACCAATCTGGGCGCGCTGCTGAAGGCCAAGCTCGACACGCAGAACCGGTAGAACGTCGGCTCGTACACCATGAAGATGCTGACCCGCTCCGAACTGATCGCCAGGCTGTCGGAGCGCAATCCGCGCCTGTCGCCGCGCGACGCTGACGAAGCGGTCAAGTCGATTCTCGAGACGATGGCTGAGGCGCTCGCCGCAGGCGGCCGCGTCGAGATCCGCGGCTTCGGCAGTTTTGCGCTGAACTATCGGCCGCCGAGGACCGGGCGTAATCCGAAGTCAGGCGAGCGCGTGCACGTGCCGGCGAAGTTCGTACCGCACTTCAAGGCGGGCAAGGAACTGCGCAGCCGTGTCGATCAGGGCGCCGCAGCGCCCCTCGCGCCGGAGACGGCCACTGCCCTGCCTGAGTAACGCGCTGGCCGGCTCGACGCCGGCCAGTCCACCGATAGGCAGCCTCGCGTAACGCGGGGCTTTTTTTTTGCGCAGCGGTCGATCCGTCGCGAAAGGCAACATCGCCTTGCGTGCTTAAAATGACCTCGCTATGGGGGTCCTTGGTTAATGAACGTCGTCGCCTGGGTGCTGAGACTGCTGTTCTTTCTCGCCATCGTCTGGTTCGCCCTGAAGAACACCATGCCCGTGACCGTGCGGCTGACCGAGGCGCTGCACTGGGACGAAGTGCCGCTGGTGCTGGTGATGCTTGGCTGCCTGCTCCTTGGCATGCTGCTCGGTGCGATGGCCCTGGCGCCGCGCCTTTACCGGTTGCATCGACGCGCAGCGGCCGCACAGACGGGCCAACAGCGGGCCCGCGCGGCACCGGCGGAAACGGCGGAAGCTGGCGCCGATCGATTGGCCAACGTCGCACGCCGCGCGGGTGCCGTGGGCGAGCTTGATGCGTCGGATACCACCACCGCGGCTCCGCGGCGATGATCGAGCTTGAGCTTTGGTATCTGGTAGTGCTGCCGCTGTTGTTCGCGGCGGGCTGGTGGCTGCGCGGTTTCGACGCCCGGCAGCGCAGCGGCGAGGCTGACGGCGGGCCGCGGGCTTACTTTCGCGGGCTAAATTACCTGCTCAACGAGCAGCCCGACAAGGCGATCGACGCCTTCGTAGAGGTCGTCAAGCTCGATCCGGAAACGATTGACCTGCACTTCGCCCTGGGCAACCTGTTCCGCCGCCGCGGCGAGATCGATCGTGCGGTTCGCATCCATACACACCTGCTGAATCGTGCCGACCTACCGTCGCGCAGCCGAGCCGAGGCGCTGGCCGAGCTGGGTCAGGATTTTCTCAAGGGCGGGCTGCTTGACCGTGCCGAGGAGACGTTCACCCGACTGCTCGACGAACCGCGGCATCGGGTCGACGCGTTACGTGCGTTGCTGCGCATTTTTGCGATGGAGCGTGATTGGGGCAAAGCGATCGACACCGCGCGCCGGCTCGAACGCGAGGCCGGCGAGAGCGGGCACGCGCAATTGGCTCATTTCCACTGCGAAGCGGCCGAGCAGGTGTTGGAGAAAAAGGATGACGACACGGCGCAACGACATTTGGAGCAGGCGCTGAAGATCAACCGCAGGTCGGTGCGCGCCGCGATCCTGGCCGGTGACTTGGCTTCCCGCCGCGGTGATGTTGCCGGGGCGATCAGTCACTGGCAGCAGGTGGAGGAGTTCAACCCGGAGTATTTGCCGCTGGTGGCGGCACGGCTGGCCGATGCCATGGACGCAAGCGGCCAGCGCGTTGAGGCATTAAATTTCCTGCGTCGCAGCTTGCTCGATCATCCGTCGATCGATCTGCTGGATATCGCACACGCGCGGATCGCTGCCTGGGAAGGCCCGCCGGCTGCTGATGCGCTGTTGCGCGACGAACTGCAGCGTCATCCGTCGCTGCTTGGTTTCGAGCGGCTGCTGGCGTCGCGTTCGGCGACCGCCTTCGCCGATGCTCCGTTCGAGCAATTGCGCACGCTGATCCAGGCACAGGCGCGCAAGCTGGCGCGCTATCGCTGCAGCAAGTGCGGGTTTCGTGCGCGCGAGTTTCACTGGCAATGTCCGGGATGTAGCAGCTGGGACAGTTACCCGCC
>JBFINI010000545.1:0-2280 GCA_041611275.1 Burkholderiaceae bacterium | reverse complement strand
TTGCCCGGGTTGATGCGGTACTTCGACAAGGCCTGCGCCATCGCCGGAAAGTCGGTCAACAGGCGATGCCCGTTGTAATGGAAGTCGCCGACCAGCGGCACATCGATGCCCATGCGGTCGAGTTGCTCGCGGATCGCCGGGACGGCGGCCGCCGCCTCGGGTGTGTTGACGGTGATGCGCACCATCTCGGAGCCTGCCAGTGCCAGCGCCTTGACCTGGATCGCGGTGTCGATGACGTCGACCGTATCGGTGTTGGTCATCGACTGCACACGCACCGGCGCGTCACCGCCGACGGTGACGACCCTCGAACCCCAGACCACGCGGGCCTGGCGTGTGTGGTGCCGGGCCGGTTTGGCGGCGGCGATGGCCTTGAATTCGCCCGTGTCGTTCATGGCTGGCTCAGCGTTGCGGCAGTTGCAGTCGCGCCACGTTGTCGCGCGTGCTCGGCGCCAGGTCCACCGCCTGGCCGCGGAAGCTGACTTGCGTGACGGCCGCATTGCCGATCGTCAGGCGCAGTGGCAAGGGGCCGTCGAGACTCACCGTTTCACCGGGCTGCACCGTGCGCGACAGCAACATCTGGCCGCGAGCGTCCTGCACCTCGACCCACGACTCGGCACTCGTGCGCAGCGCCAGGACCCCGGCCGTCGCGACCGCCACGCCGGCACCGCCAAGCGATGGCGGCGGCGCCGAGTGAATCGTCTCGATCGCAGCCGATGAAGCCGCGGTGGGCACCGCCACCGCCGCCGCGGTCGGCAAGGCGCTCGCCTCGACGGGCGTCACCGCAGACAGCGCAGGCGGCCCCGCCGCCGGCGCAGCCATCGGCTGCCGCGGCACCGCGGCGGGTGCAACCGGCATCGACGTGACCCGATTGGCCGCGCCACGCCACGGCATCCAGCGTTCGGGCAAGAAGGCCAGCGCCAGGGCGCCGATCAGCACGACCAGGGTGGCCCAGAAGACCGGCCGGCGGTGGAAGGTGAACTCGTCGGGATCGCGATGGCCGGGCGGCTCCTGGAACGGCTTGTTGATGCCGCCGGCAAGCCGCGCCAGCTTGGGCAGGTCGCCGGCCTCGGGGAGCTTGGCGAGTACCGGCTCGGACTCGACCTTGAGGACGCGGCAGATGGTCTGCGCCAACGCGCGTGTGAAGGTCATGTCGGGCAACTCGGCGTAGCGGTCGGCTTCGAGCGCTTCGAGCTTGCGCGGAGTCACCTTGATCGACGCAGCCAACGCGGCGATGTGCAGCCCCCGCTTTTCGCGGGCTGCGCGCAGCATCGCACCGGCCGTCGCGCCTTCCAGGGACTGCAGGCCGATCGGCGTGGCGCCCTCGCCGGCCTCACTCATCGAAGCGACCCCGTTCGTAGGCCAGTGTTTCCGCCGATTGCGGAAAGCGATTGCGCAACTGGCGGCCAAATTCGTCGACGCCATTGCGGTTGCCCATGCGATTCTCGATGCGCAATGCCAGCCAGAGTGTCTGGGCGTTCGAAATCTCCTCGCGCTGATTGACGCGCCGGATGTAGAAACGGGCACGCTCGTATTCGCCGCGGCGGTACAAGACCTCCGACAGATTCAACGCCGTCGTCGGGCTCGCCGGATCAAGTTCATAGGCGCGTGTCAGCTTGCGTTCGGCGTCGTCGAGCTTGCCGGCACGCGCCAGACACACGCCCTGCGCCATCAGCGTACGCTGCGAATCGCGGTACTGCGGAAATGCCAGCACCTGCTCGAACAGGCGATCGGCCTCGACGTACTTGTTGCGCTGGCACATGAACCAGGCCCGGTTGTGCATCGCATCGGTGTCGCGCGGGTTGATCTGCAGCGCCCGGTTGAAGCTGTCGTCGGCCAGCGCGTCTTCGCCCATGCTGGCGTAGACCAGCGCACGCAGGCTGAAGGCGGGGCCGAGATTCGGCTTGGACTACAAGGCGAGCTTGATTTCGTCGAGCGCCGTCGTGTACTGGCCGCGGCCGTAATGCAAGGCGGCCAGTTCCATGCGCACGGCTGCGCGGTGATCGGCATCGGTCTGATCCGAAGCCGTGCGCGGCTCGACCAGCGTTGCTCCATCGGACGTGGTGGTCGTCGTGGTGCACGCCGCCAGCAATGCAGCGCTCAGAGCCAGGGCTATGGTGGTCGCCTGCCGCATCGAGGTCAGGCGCCCTGCGCCGGTTGGTGTACCGCAATCGGCACGCGCCGCATGCGCTCGCCGGCGCCGGTGCGGTCCTGCACCTCGCCGGCCAATTGGCCGCAGGCGGCATCACTATCGAGTCCGCGACTGAAGCGCACTGTCGTGTT
>JBFINI010000544.1:0-2288 GCA_041611275.1 Burkholderiaceae bacterium | reverse complement strand
GCCTGCTGGCAGGGCCTCAAGGACGACGCGCTGCAGGTGTATTCATCAGATCACGCGCCCTATCGCATGGACGCCAGCGGCAAGCTGCCGAAAGGCGAGGCCACCACCTTCAAGGAAATGGCCAACGGCGTGCCCGGCCTCGAACTTCGACTGCCGCTGCTGTTCACGTTTGGCGTCAAGGCCGGGCGCATCACGCTGGAAGAATTCGTGCAGTTGACCGCGACGCGCCACGCCGAGATTTACGGGCTGGCGCCGCGCAAGGGCGCAATCGCCATCGGCGCCGACGCCGATCTCGCGATCTGGGACCCGGACAAGAAGCTGTCCATCACCAAGGACCTGGTGCACGACCAAACCGGCTACACCCCTTACGAGGGGCGCGAACTCACGGGCTGGCCGATGACGGTACTGTCGCGCGGCGAAGTGATCGTCGAGGACGGCAAGTTGAACGCAGCGCGCGGGCGCGGCAGGTTCTTGCCGCGCGAGCGCAGCGCCGCGCTCGCGCCGCTCGGGCGAGCCGTGCCCGAGATGGCGCAGCTCGCGGCCTGGAACACTCCGTTGCAACTCTAGACCTCCAGCCACTTCAGGAAACAGCATGGCACGACATCTGAAGATCGCCGCCGCCCAGCTTGGGCCGCTGCACCGCAGTGATACCCGAGCGGATGCCACGCGGCGACTGGTGACGCTGTTACGCGAGGCGCACAGCATGGGCGCCAAGTTTGTCGTCTTCCCCGAACTTGCTTTCACCACCTTCTTCCCGCGCTGGTGGATGGAGGATCAGGCTGAGGTCGACCGCAAGTACTTCGAGCGCACACTGCCCTCGGCCGACACGCAGCCGCTGTTCGACGAAGCCAGGAAGCTCGGCATCGGCTTCTACATCGGCTACGCCGAGCTCGCCGAGGAGCAAGGCAGCCTGCGGCGCTTCAATACCGCGGTGCTCGTGGGCCCGGACGGAGCCTTCGTCGGCAAGTATCGCAAGGTGCACCTGCCCGGGCACGCCGAGCACAAGCCCAAAGCGGCGTTCCAGCACCTGGAGAAGAAGTACTTCGAGGTCGGTGATCTCGGTTTTCGCGTCTGGCGCTTCATGGACACGATCACCGGCATGCTGATCTGCAACGACCGGCGCTGGCCCGAAGCATTTCGTGTGCTCGCTCTGCAGGGGGCCGAGATCGTCACGCTCGGCTACAACACGCCGACCGAAAACCTGCACTATCCCGAGCCTCCGGCGCTGCGCGTGCACCACCATCTGATCATGGCGCAGTCGATGGCGTTCCAGAACGCCACCTGGCTCATCGAGACGGCCAAATGCGGCGTGGAGGACGGCTTCCGCATGTTCGGCCACTCGTTGATCGTCGCCCCCACGGGGGAGATAGCCGTGAAGAGCGCGACCGAGGAAGACGAAGTCATCTGCTTCAACTGCGATATCGATCTCGCCGCCAATCTGAAGAAGACGATGTTTAACTTCGCCGCCCACCGCCGTCCCGAGCACTACAAGCTGATCGTCGAGCGCGTCGGCGCCGAGGTAACGCCGGCGAACGACAAAACCGCCGCTCAATGAGCAGCGACAAGGGGCTCGACCTCGCTTTCACCGATCTGCCGCCGGCCGAGCGCTACAAGCTGCTGATCGGCCTGGTCATCCCGCGACCGATCGCCTGGGTGTCCACCGTGAATGAACGCGGCGTGGCCAACTGTGCGCCGTTCTCGTTCTTCAATGTGCTCAGTCACGATCCACCGCTGTGCATCGTGAGCTTCGACCGGCGCTCGGACGGCGGAATGAAGCACACGCTGGCCAACATCCGCCGCACGGACGAATTCGTGGTCAACCTGGTCGATGAATCGACGGCGAACGCGATGCACCTTTCCAGCTACGAGTTCGGCGAAGAGGAAAGCGAGTTCGACAAGACCGGCCTCACGCAGGCATCGGCGAACCGGGTGCGACACCCGAGGATCGCCGAGGCGGCCGCATGCTTCGAGTGCAAGGTCGAGCGGCGGCTCGATTACGGCAACGGGCGCGAGATCGTGATCGGCGAGATCCTGCACGTGCACGCACGTGCAGGCGTGATCGAACCGGTCTCGAAGCGCGTTTCGGAGGAGCACTACAAGCCGATTGGTCGACTGTTCGCGAACCGTTATTGCACGACGCGGCAGCGGTTCGATCTGCCGGGAGAGTTGCCGGATTAGCTTTGGGGTTTGTAAGCCGCCGAGTCCGTCGAGGCGCGCCTACGCCGCCGTCGCCAGGATCAGCCAGGCTCATACTGAACTCCTGCAGCCCGTCGAGTGCAAGCGTAGGG
>JBFINI010000543.1:0-2289 GCA_041611275.1 Burkholderiaceae bacterium | reverse complement strand
CGGCCTCGCGCGCCACCTTGGCCGCCGCTTCGAGCGCGATCTGCGGCGTGGCGATCAGCTGCACTTCGGCCTTCGCCAGCCGCGGATCACCGGGCTTGATGCTTTCGCCGCGGCCGGACTCGAGCACCTCGCGCACCTCGGCCGGCAGGTCGATGGCGTAGCGGCGGACGATCGCCAGCGCGTCGGCGCAGGTGGTCGGGTCGGGCACGGTCGGGCCAGAGGCGATGTTGATCGGGTCATCGCCCGGCACGTCGGAGATCGCCAGCGTCAGCACGCGCGCCGGCGCGCAGGCGGCAGCGAGCCGCCCGCCCTTAATTGCCGACAGGTGCCGGCGCACACAGTTCATTTCATTGATTCTGGCGCCCGATTTCAGCAGCGCGCGGTTCAGCGCCTGCTTGTGCTCGAGCGTCAGGCCCTCGATCGGCAGCGGCAGCAGCGCCGAGCCGCCGCCGGAGATCAGGCACAGCACCAGATCGTCGGCGGTGAGCTTGGAAACGAACTGCAGCATGCGCTGCGCCGCCTTCAACCCCGCTTCATCCGGCACTGGATGCGCCGCCTCGACGATCTCGATCCGCTGGCACGGCACCGCGTAGCCGTAGCGGGTGACGACGAAGCCGGTCAGTTCGCCGGCCCAGTGCTGTTCGACCACGCGCGCCATCTCGGCCGACGCCTTGCCGGCGCCGATGACGACGAGCCGGCCCTTGCCGAGATCGGCCGGCTTCGGCAGATGCTGCGGGATCGAGCGCGCCGGCTGCGCCGAAGCGATCGCCGCGTCGAACATCTGCCGCAGCAGCCGGCGGGCATCGAGAGCCATCGCGCGTCCGTCCCGCGCCTACTTGGCGACTTCGTGATTGGCCAGTTTTTCCAGCGCGCGCACCATCGCCGAGTGGTCCCACTTCGAGCCGCCGTTGGCAGCGCAGGCGTTGAACAGTTCCTGCGCGGTGGCGGTATTCGGCAGCGAGATGCCGAGCTGGCGGGCGCTGGACAGCGCGAGATTCAGGTCCTTCTGGTGCAGCTCGATGCGGAAGCCCGGGTCAAAGGTGCGCTTGATCATCCGCTCGCCGTGGATCTCGAGGATCTTCGACGAGGCGAAGCCGCCCATCAGCGCCTGCCGAACCTTGGCCGGATCGGCGCCGGCCTTGGAGGCGAACAGCAGTGCCTCGCCGACCGCCTCGATGTTCAGCGCGACGATGATCTGGTTGGCGACCTTGCAGGTCTGGCCGTCGCCGTTGCCGCCGACCAGCGTGATGTTCTTGCCCATCAGGTCGAACAGCGGCTTGACCTTGTCGAAGGCGCTCTGCGGGCCGCCGACCATGATGGTGAGCGTGGCGTTCTTGGCGCCGACCTCGCCGCCGGAGACCGGCGCATCGAGATACTCGCAGCCGAGTTCGTTGATCTTCTTGGCGAACTCCTTGGTCGCCATCGGCGCGATCGAACTCATGTCGACGACGATCTTGCCTTTTGACAGACCCTTGGCGACGCCGTCGTCAGCGAACAGCACCTTCTCGACGTCCGGGGTGTCCGGCACCATGACGATGATGATGTCGCCTTTCTTCGCCACTTCGGTCGAGTTGGCGCAGACGGTCGCGCCGGCTTCGGTCACTTCCTCCGGTACGTTCGGAATCGAGTATGCGAACAGCTGATGCCCCGCCTTCAGCAGGTGCAGTGCCATCGGCTTGCCCATGATGCCCAGCCCGATGAAGCCGATCTTTGCCATGTTCTTCCTCCTTCGTGGGTGTTCGGGGGTCAGAGTCCGTGCGCGGCGCGCCAGCCGAGCCCGGCTTCGGTGTTCGTTTTCGGCTTGTATTCGCAGCCGATCCAGCCCTGGTAGCCGATCTCGTCGAGCCAGCCGAACAGGAACCGGTAGTTGATCTCGCCGCTGCCCGGCTCGTTGCGCCCCGGGTTGTCCGCAAGCTGCATGTGCGCGATGCGCGGCAGGTTGGCCTTGATCGTGCTGGCGAGTTCGCCTTCCATCCGCTGCGCGTGATAGATGTCGTACTGCACGAACGCGTTATCGGCGCCGACCTCGTCGAGGATCGAGATCGCCTGCGCGGTACGGTTCAGATAGAAGCCCGGGATGTCGTAGTAGTTGATCGGCTCGATCAGCAGCTTCAGCCCGGCCTTCTTGAACTCGGCTGCCGCGTGCTTCAGGTTGCCGACGAAAGTCTTGCGCAGCAGCGTGTCGGCGGCGCCTTGCGGCGCCTTGCCGGCCAGGCAGTTCAATTGCGGCGCGCCGAGCGCGGTCGCATATTCGATCGCCTTGCCCACGCCGGCGCGGAACTCCTCGGT
>JBFINI010000542.1:0-2298 GCA_041611275.1 Burkholderiaceae bacterium | reverse complement strand
TATCCGACGAGGTATCGCGCGGTACCAGGATCGCGATCATCAAGCCTGCGATCGCCAGCAGCCCGGCCACGCTCCAGAACAACCCTCGCCAGCCGATCAGTGGCAACAGCCACTGCACAGGCAGGGTTGAGGCCAGCATGCCAAGCGAGCCGGTCATGAGCATCCAGGAGTTGGCGCGCAGTTGTGCGGCGACCCCGAAACGCAGGCGGTACGCGGTCAGGGGCGCCATCAGGCAGGCCGACACTCCCACACCGATCATGGCGCGAGCCGCCAGCAGCGAAGCGAAAGTCCGCGCCAGGGCGAACGCCGCGCACGCCAGCACGGCTAGCGCCAGAAACAGCACCAGCACACGGCGCGGACCCCAGCGATCAAGGGCCCACCCAAGCGGCAATTGAAGCAGTGAAAAGCCGAGGAAGTAGGCGCCGGCAAGCAAGCCGAGATCGCCCGCTGACAGGCCCATCTCGGCGCTGAATTCAGGCGCCAGTGTCGCGGTTACGGCGCGCAGCAGCGCCGAAAAGAAGTAGGCGAATGCAAACGCGGCAAACATCGTGATGGCTGCGCGCCCCGTGGTTGCCGCCTGCGGCAGCGGCCCCGCGACCGCGCTCACGCGGGCAGACGCAATGCGCCAAAGAACATGTCTTTCGCCTCGTGATCAAGCTTCGCGCCAACCATCGTCGCCTGAAACACCCGAGTACCGCGCGCGAACACGGCCACCTCTTCTTCGACAAGTCGACCATCGCTGAGCCGGCCCGCAAGCGCCCGTCGGCCTGCCTGCGGGTTAGGTGTCATGCCCTCGATGCGCAGCGGCACGGGCATCGCCGCGACTTGAGCGTCGATGTTGCGCGCCGCGGCCGCCGCCAGTTCGTCCAAAGCCTGCGTGACCAAGGCCGGCTGACCGACGTCGGCGAAGCCCACGGCATAGGTCGCGCCGCGCGTTGAACACGCGTAAACGGTCATCTCCACAGCGACACCGGCCAACGCAAGATTTCGCGCGTGTCCCGCCGGCTTGCATGGAAGCAGCGCCACCAGACCGGAGCCCTCCATCCGAAACTCGCGCCAATCGAGCGCAGGCGTACAGCCCGCCGTGGCGCACGCCAGCGCCAGGTTCGCAATGAGCGCGCGCCATGTCATTGCGGCGCATTATCCGGGCCGCTCGGCAGCATATGTGTCGATGAGCCTTTACGATCGCTGCATGTGCGCTGTTGCCACCTCTGCGCCGGTTGCGCTCGGCGGCGTCCGAGTGCTCGACCTGTCACGCGTGCTGGCTGGCCCGTGGTGCACGCAGACCTTGGCCGACCTCGGCGCCGACGTGATCAAGGTCGAGCGCCCGACCAGCGACACGCACCCCGGCGGCGACGACACGCGCGGCTGGGGCCCACCCTTCCTGAAGGATCGCTCGGGCGCAGACACGGCAGAGGCGGCGTACTACCTGGGCTGCAATCGCAACAAACGCTCGATCACGATCGATATTGGCAGGCCTGAAGGCCAGGCGCTCGTGCGCAGACTGGCTGCTTCATGCGATGTGCTGGTCGAGAACTTCAAGGTCGGCGACATGGCGCGCTTCGGCCTCGACGCACCAACGCTGCTGGCCGCGCAGCCAGGGCTGGTCTATTGCTCGATCACCGGGTTCGGCCACACGGGCCCTTACCGCGATCGCGCCGGTTACGACTACGCGGTGCAGGGCCTGGGGGGCCTGATGAGCGTGACCGGCGAACGTGATGACCGCCCCGGCGGCGGGCCGCAAAAGGTCGGCGTCGCGGTCGCCGACCTGTTTACCGGGCTGTACGCCGCCGTCGCGATCCAGGCAGCACTGCGCCACCGCGATGCCACAGGACAAGGTCAGCACATCGACATGGCCTTGCTCGACACCCAGGTGGCGATGCTGGCCAATCTCGGCGCCAACTACCTGGTCACCGGTGTTGCGCCCGCACGCGCGGGCAACGCACACCAGAACATCGTTCCCTATCAGGTATTCGAGGCCGCTGACGGTCACCTGATCCTGGCCGTGGGCAATGACAGCCAGTTTGCTCGCTTCTGCGAACTCGCCGGCCGCCCGGAGCTGGCGCGTGACGAGCGCTTCGCACGCAACGCCGACCGCGTGCGCAACCGCGAGTTGCTGGTGCCCTTGCTGGCCGAGGTGCTGCGCAAGCGCGACAAATCGGATTGGCTCAATGCACTCGAATCCGCCAAGGTGCCCTGCGGCGCGATCAACGACCTGGCCGAAGTCTTTGCCGACCCGCAGGTCCAAGCGCGGAAGATGGCAGTGCCGGTGCCGCACATGCTGACCGACTCGCTGCG
>JBFINI010000541.1:0-2301 GCA_041611275.1 Burkholderiaceae bacterium | reverse complement strand
TGGCAGGCAGCGGCAGGCTGAAGTTCGATTCGAGCCACCATCACCGCGCGATCGGGCCGATGTCCGGGATCATCACGCCGTCGATGCAAGTAAATGTGGTGCGCAACGAGCGCTTCGGCCTGGAGACCTATTCGACGCTGTACATGGGCACCGGCAAGGTGCTGCGGCACGGCGCCTACGACGAAACGGTGATGGCCAAGCTCGCCTGGATGAACCACGAGCTGGCGCCGCTGCTGAAGAAAGCCCTCGCGGAGGCCGGCGGCATCGACCTGATTGCGCTGGTGGCGCAGGCGGTGCAGATGGGCGATGAGCTGCACAACCGCAACAAGGCGAGCAATCCGCTGCTGATCAGCAAGCTGGCGCCGCATCTGATCGCCGTCGGCGAGCGCGATAAGGTGATCCGCGCGATCAGGTTCATCGACGACGCCGGGCACTTCATCCTCAACATGGTGATGGCCGGCTGCAAGGGCATTCTCGATGCGGCCAGCGGCATCAAGGATTCGACCATCGTGACCACGATCGCCCGTAACGGCTACGAGACCGGCATCCGCGTCAGCGGCACCGGCGAGCGCTGGTTCACCGCGCCGGCGCCGCAAATCAAGGGCGTGTTCTTTCCCGGCTTCGGCCCTGAGGATGCCAACCCCGACATGGGCGACTCGGCGATCACCGAGACGCTCGGCCTGGGCTCGCTGGCGATGGCCGGTGCGCCGGCCGTCGTGCAGTACGTCGGCGGCACGCCGGAATTCGCGCTGCAGACGACGATGAACATGTACGAGATCACGGTCGCCGAGAACAAGACCTTCAAGCTGCCGACGCTGAACTTCCGCGGCACGCCGCTGGGCATCGACATCCGCAAGGTGGTGAAGACCGGCATTACGCCGGTGATCAACACCGGCATCTCGTGCAAGCGCGCGGGCGTCGGCCAGATCGGCGCCGGGCTCACCGCAGTGCCGATGGAGTGCTTCGAGAAGGCGCTCGAAGCGTTCGCGGCCGCGCGGGAGGCGGCAAGCGCCTGATCGGCTGTCCTGGTGCCACTGTGGCCCCCCTTGCACAACCCGGCGCCGGCAATCTGTGCGCGTCTCGTCGCACGCGACCGGTGTTCGGCGATGCGCTCGCGCGCGCTCCGCTCCGCGCCTTGTCGGCCGACTCGGCACTGCTGCAACTCCTGCCGGCGAAGCCGCAGCGCGCGCGTGTGCACAGCGTGTTCGCGCGCGTGATCAACGTCGAATTCGGTGCCTATCGGCTGATGGCGCTGGCGCATCGCAGCGCCGACGATGCGCCGGATTCGATCGTCGTCGATCTCGACGCGTGGTCCGCGCTGAACGTCGAACCCGGAACCGAAGTGCAGCTTTCAGGCGACCGGATCGATATCGGCGAGCACCTGAGCATTGCCGTCGTTGATGCCCGCCGCTGGCGCGCCCGGCTGTCACCCTATGCGCAGGACGAGACCACGTTGCGCACCAATCTTCCGGTCGCGCGGAATCATCTCGAGCACCATGGCAGCGGTCTCGTGTTTCGACGCTCGTCTGCTTGCGGACTGACCGGTCTTGATAGAGCAGTTGCAGCAGCGTTTGGCAACAACTCCGACGGCCTCTGCCGGGCGCTGGCGAGCGGCAATAACGCGCTGACGACCGAACACGTCGGCGCACTGGTCGGGCTCGGGCCAGGACTGACACCGTCGGGCGACGACTTTCTGCTCGGGCTGCTGGCCGCGCTGAACATCCCCGGCAGCCCGGCCCATGCCTGCCGCGGCATCGGCGCGCACGTAGTCGAATGTGCCGCCAGGCAGACACCTCTGATCAGCGCAGCGGCGCTGCGCCATGCCGCAGCGGGCCGTGTTCGCGCCAGCGTCATCAGCCTGTGCGACACACTGATGCACGGATCGTCGACCACCCTGATGCAGGCACTCGATGCAGTGATGCGCATCGGATCAAGTTCGGGCAGCGAGATCGCCTTGGGCGTGCTGGCGGGGTTTCGGCTGCATCTCACCGGCGCACGGGCGCGCCGAAAACCGTCTGCGTATGACGGTCGACCGGGAATCCCCAATGGAGCATGAATTGCACCGAGCCTCGGCCCGCGCGCTGGCGCAACGCGTCAATGCACGTGAGCACTCGGCACGCGAAGTCGCGCAGGCCATCTGCGAGCGGGTGGCGAGATTGGAGCCTCAGCTCAACGCCTTTGCTGACTTCGACCCTGACGTGCCGCTGGCCGCGGCACGCACGGTCGACCAGCGCCTCGCTGCGGGCGAGTCGCTGCCGCTGGCCGGCGTGCCGTTCACCGTCAAGGACAACCTTTGGCTGG
>JBFINI010000540.1:0-2303 GCA_041611275.1 Burkholderiaceae bacterium | reverse complement strand
TGAACGCCACCCAGGAGCAGATCGCGGCGATCCGGCAGCAGCTCGGGCTGGACCAGCCGTGGTACGTGCAGCTCGGCATCTTCCTGAAACAGATCGCGACCTTCGACTGGGGCAAGAGCTGGGCCACCAACGAGGCGGTCAGCAACCTGTTCGCGACCCGGCTGCCGGCGACGCTGACGGTGATGATCCCGATCCTGATCCTCGAGGTCGTGCTGGCGATTCCGCTGGCGCTGCTGGTCGCCTACAAGCGCGGCACGCTGACCGACCGCGCGATCATGGTGGTCAGCACGGTGGCGCTGTCGATCAGCTTCCTGGTCTACGTGATCGTCGGCCAGTACGTGTTCGGCTTCCAGCTCGGCTGGTTCCCGGTCCAGGGCTGGAGCGACAGCGTGTGGACCAACCTCGTCACCTACACGCCGCTGCCGGTGCTGCTGGCGGTGATGGTCGGGCTGGCGCCGCAGACGCGCCTATACCGCAGCTTCTTCCTCGACGAGCTCGGCCACGACTACGTGCGCACCGCGCGCGCCAAGGGGCTGACCGAGAACACGATCCTGTTCAAGCACGTGCTGCGCAACGCGATGATCCCGATCCTGACCAACATCGGTCTGGCACTGCCGGGCATCTTCGTCGGTTCGTTCCTGATCGAGGTCTTCTTCTCGATTCCGGGCCTCGGCCGTGAAGTGCTGCTGGCCGTCAATCGCAGCGACTACCCGGTCATCCAGGCCCTCACGATCTACCTGGCCGTGATCACGATGCTGATCAATCTGATCGTCGACATCTGCTTCAAGCTGGTCGATCCGCGGGTGGTGCTCAAGTGAGTGCCGTGTGGCAACCCGGCGCGCCGGCACCCGCGACGGTCGAGCGCAGCGAAGGCGTCTGGCACGCGGCCTGGCGTCGATTCAAGATGGACCGCGTCGGTTTCGTGTCGGCGCTGATCGTGATCGCCTTCCTGTTGCTGATCATCTTCGCGGCCACCGGCCTGGTGGCCTCGAACTGGCAGAAGGAGGTGGGCGTGCCCAACGCGCCGCCGACCTTCGTCGGGCCCCGGCCGCCCGAGGCGATCGGCACGATCGAGGTGCCCAAGGGCCCGAATGTCGACCTGTCGGCGATCGACCCGCTGGCGCCGCGCTACAAGGAGTGGGACGAGCTCGCCGCCAAGTACAAGACCGAAGTGCTGGAAAAGGCCGACACGCTGCCGATGGGTGGGGACCGCTTCGGCCGTGACGTGCTCGCCAAGGCCATCAAGGGCACGCAGATCTCGGTCTTCGTCGGCGTGATGGCGGCGCTCGTGGCGACCCTGATCGGCACCCTGCTCGGCGCGCTTTCGGGCTTCTTCGGCGGCAAGGTCGGCGACTTCCTCGAGTGGCTCTACAACGTGTTCGAAGCCATCCCCGGCATCCTGTTGATCTTCGCCTTCGCGGCGGTGTTCGGCCGCGGCATCACCACGGTGGTGCTGATCCTGGGCCTCACCGGCTGGTCGGGCGTCTACCGCCAGGTGCGCTCGGAGTTCATCAAGCACCGCGGCCGCGAATACGTGCGCTCGGCCGAGGCCATCGGTGCCTCGGTGTGGAGCCGCATCTTCAGTCACATCCTGCCCAACGTCAGCCACGTCGTGCTGGTGCGCATGAGCCTGCTGGTGGTGGGCTTCATCAAGGCCGAAGTCATCCTCTCCTACCTCGGGCTGGGCGTCGGCGTCGACGATGTCTCCTGGGGCACGATGCTGGCCGAGGCCCAGAGCGAATTGATCCTCGGCCACTGGTGGCAGCTGGCCGCGGCGACGGCCTTCATGGCGGTGTTCGTGACCGCGTTCTCGCTGATGACCGACGCGCTGCGCGACGCGCTCGATCCGAAGCTGCGCGGGTTGGAATGACTCCCCCCCGAAGCGCCTTCGGCGCCTCCCCCCCAGGGGACGACGCCAGCGGACCGGCTAAGCCGGATCCGCGTCGTCTGCGTGGGGGTGACTGATGCAAACGTCACAGGTGGCGCCCTCAAGAATGGAAGCAGCGCAATGTTGTTGAGCATCCAAGACCTTCACGTTTCCTTCCGCATGGGCAAGGTCGACGGCGTGGCGCAACGTGCCGACGCCGTCAGGGGGGTGTCGTTCGACATCGGCGAGAACCGCACGGTGGCGCTGGTGGGCGAATCGGGGTCGGGCAAGAGCGTGACCGCGATGTCGATCCTGAACCTGCTGCCTGACAACGCCGAGCGCCGCGGCAAGATCCTGTGGCAGGGCAAGGACCTGCTGCAGACGCCCATTGGCGAACTGCAGCACCTGCGCGGCAAGGACATCGCCTGCGTGTTCC
>JBFINI010000539.1:0-2307 GCA_041611275.1 Burkholderiaceae bacterium | reverse complement strand
TCGGCCAGCCCCGAGGTGCCGACCACCACGTGGCAGCCGACGTTCAGCGCGGCGACGATGTTGGCCTTGGCTGAATCGGGCTTGGTGTATTCGACGAACACGTCCGCGCCAGCGCGCAGCGCTTCGGCCGCCGTGGCATGGATCGGGCAGTCGAGGCCCGGCTCGTTCAGCACGTCGCCGAGCCTGCGGCCGGCGCTGGATCGCGCCACCGCGCCGACCAGTTGCAGGTCGTCGCTGCGCGCGATGCCGCGCGCCAGCGCCGAGCCGGCCCAGCCGGTCGCGCCGGCGACGATCACTCGCTTCGTTTCAGGCATAGGCGCTCTTCAGGTTGGCGATCTCGATCAGGTTCTGGTCGGGGTCGCGAATGTAGATCGACAGCAGTGGCCCGACCGCACCTGTCTTCGCCACCGGCCCCTCGATCACCTCGATGCCGAGCGTTGCGAGATGCACGGCAAACTGCTCGACCGGCGTTTCAGTGAGGAAACACACATCGGCCGAGCCAGGCACTGGCCGCTCGGCTTTCGGTTCGAACTCCTTGCCGGCCAGGTGCAGGTTGATCTTCTGCACGCCGAAGGCGAGCGCCTTGCGGCCGCCGGCGAAGGTGACCTCGGTCATGCCGAGGGCGCGCGTGTAGAAGTCGATCGTCGCCTGCAGGTCGCGGACGGTAAAAACGATGTGATCGAGGCTGTCGACGCGCATGGTTTCGCGCTCCATGTGCTGCGGATCAGCGGCCGCTGGGCAGGTCGATGCCGGGAAAGATCTTGATCACCGCCGCGTCGTCCTCGCGGCCGTGGCCGGCGCTCGAAGCCATCGAGAACATCTGGTGCGCGGTGGCGGCAAGCGGCAGCGGGAACTTGCTGGCGCGCGCGGTATCGAGCACCAGACCCAAATCCTTGACGAAGATGTCGACCGCCGACAGCGGCGTGTAGTCGCCGGCGAGCACGTGCGGCATGCGGTTTTCGAACATCCACGAGTTGCCGGCGCTGTGCGTGATCACCTCGTAGATCTGCTTCGGGTCGACGCCGGCACGGATGCCGAGCGCCATCGCCTCGGCCGCCGCGGCGATATGCACGCCGGCCAGCAACTGGTTGACGATCTTCACCGTGCTGCCGGGGCCGGCCGCTTCACCCAACCGGTAGACCTTGGCCGCCATCGCTTCCAGTGCCGGCATCGCCTTCTCATACGCCGCCGCCTTGCCGGCCGTCATCATCGTGATCTCGCCCTTCGCCGCGCGCGCGGCGCCGCCGGAGATCGGCGCGTCGATGTACAGCAGGCCGAGCTTCTCCAGCCGTCCTTCGAGGGCGATCGTGAAGTTCGGATCGACCGTCGAGCACATGACGAACACGCTGCCTTTCTTGAGCGCCGTCGCCGCGCCCTGTTCGCCGAACAGCACGGCCTCGGTCTGCGCCGCGTTGACCACCACGCTGATCAGCACGTCGCAACCAGCGGCGACCTCAGCCGGCGACTTGCAGGACGTGCCGCCTTCCTTCGCGAAGGCCTGCGCGGCCTCGCTGCGCACGTCGTAAACTCGCACTGCATAACCCTTGCGGCGCAGCGACTGCGCCATGCCCAGGCCCATCGCGCCCAGCCCGATCAGGCCGACGGTCGGCGCGGAAGTGGTCGATGTCATCGCGGTTCCTGTCAGAGAAGAAAAATGGGGACGGCCGCAGCGCGCAGGCCGCGCGTTACGCCAGCGCGCGGCCGATCAGCAGGCGCTGGATGTCGCTGGTGCCTTCGTAAATCTGGCACACGCGCACGTCGCGGTAGATGCGTTCGACCGGAAAATCGGTCACGTAGCCGTAGCCGCCGTGGATCTGGATCGCGTCGGAGCAGACGCGCTCGGCCATCTCGGAGGCGAACAGTTTCGCCATCGCCGCTTCCTTCAGGCACGGCGTGCCGGCGTCGCGCAGCGCCGCCGCGTGCAGCAGCAGCGCGCGCGCCGCTTCGATCTGGGTGGCCATGTCGGCGAGGCGAAAGTTCACCGCCTGGTGATTGAAGATCGGCGTGCCGAAGCTCTCGCGTTCCTTCGCGTACTGCAATGCCGCCTCGAACGCTGCCCGCGCGAGAATCCACACAGCGATGAACGCGAACACCATGCCGACGACGCCTCCGGTGTAGGCCAACGCAGCCCATACCCCGCCTTCGCCAAGCGAGCTCGCTGCCGGCGACAACCCGCGGTTCTCCGAGAAGTTCGCGGCCCAATAAAAGAGGGTGTTGCCCCAACCGACGATGATCAATCCCCAGCCGACCCAAAACGCCCGGCTCCCTTCGAGCTTGAGCTTCCCCATCAGGAGGGCGAGCCCTGCG
>JBFINI010000538.1:0-2309 GCA_041611275.1 Burkholderiaceae bacterium | reverse complement strand
TCTGCAAGGAGGAGTCGTTCCATCAGCGCCAGGGCTACGACCTGCTGCTGACGATGATGCAGGGCACCGGCGAGCAGCGCTCGATGGTGCAGGACGCGGTGAATCGCTGGTGGTGGCCGAGCCTGATGATGTTCGGCCCGCACGACTCGGAATCGAAACACTCCGGCGATTCGGCCAAGTGGGGCATCAAGCGGATCAGCAACGACGACCTGCGGCAGAAGTTCGTCGATGCGACGGTGCCGCAGGCGCGCGTGCTCGGCGTGACGCTTCCCGATCCGCAACTGAAGTGGAACGAGGAGCGCCGCCACTGGGACTTTGGGCCGATCGACTGGGACGAGTTCTGGAACGTGGTCAACGGAAATGGCCAGTGCAACCGCGAGCGGCTCGCCGCGCGGGTCAAGGCCTGGGACGACGGCGCCTGGGTGCGTGAAGCGGCGCTGGCGCATGCGAAGAAACAGCAGCACCGCGACCGGCTGGCGGCTTGAACGAGGAGAGCGTGATGGAAAGCAACGAGTGGCCGCTGTGGGAAGTGTTCATCCGTGCCAAGAGCGGGCTCGATCACAAGCACTGCGGCAGCGTGCATGCGCCGGACGCGAAGATGGCGCTGCACAACGCGCGCGATGTCTATACGCGGCGGATGGAGGGCGTCAGCATCTGGGTCGTGAAGGCCTCCGACATTCATGCCTCGGATCCGGACGCCAAGCCGGAGTTGTTCGATCCGGCCGAGGACAAGATCTACCGCCACCCGACTTTTTACACGCTGCCCGATGAAGTAAATCACATGTGACGGCGATGTCCGTGAGCAAGCGGCGCAGCCTCGCCGCGAACGGAAACAGCGCCGTCACCCCCGCGCAGGCGGGGATCCAGTCTTCCTGGAAAGATGATGGGATCGACAACTAGCACTGCAGTGGACACCGCCCACCTCGATTACCTGCTGCGTCTGGGCGACAGCGCGCTGATCCTCGGCCAGCGGCTGTCCGAGTGGTGCGGCCACGGGCCGGTGATCGAGGAAGACATCGCGCTGGCCAACACCGCGCTCGACCTGATCGGCCAGGCGCGGCTGCTGCTGGCGCATGCCGGCGACGTCGAAGGCCAGGGGCGCGGCGAGGATGCGCTGGCTTTCCTGCGCGCCGAGCACGAGTACCGCAACTTCACGATCTGCGAGCTGCCCAACCAGGACTTCGGCCGCACGGTGCTGCGCAATTTTCTCTTCGCCGCCTACCAGCTGCCGCTGTGGCAGTCGCTGGCCTCATCCAGCGATGCGCAGCTGGCGGCCATCGCCGGCAAGAGCATCAAGGAAACGCGCTATCACGTGCAGCACGCCGGCGACTGGACCGTGCGCCTCGGCGACGGCACCGATGAATCGCATGCGCGGATGCAGCGCGCGCTTGACGACCTGTGGCCGTACAGCGCCGAATTCTTCGCGCCCAATGCCACCGACACTGCGGTCGAGGCGGCCGGCATCGGCCCGGCACCGGCAAAACTGCAATCGGCCTGGGAGCAGTCTGTGCGGCCGGTGCTCGAGGTCGCCACGTTGGCCGTGCCGGCGCGAACGCCATTCCTGTCGCGCGGCAAGGATGGCCAGCACAGCGAACACATGGGGCATCTGCTGGCTGAGATGCAGATCCTGCAGCGCACCTATCCTGGAGCGACGTGGTGAACGAGCGCAACGCCGATGCTGACCGCTGAACAGGCCTGGGACGTGCTGGCGCAGGTGGCCGATCCGGAAATCCCGGTGATCTCGGTCACTGAGCTGGGCATCGTGCGCGACGTGCGCGTGGACAGCGAGGCGGTCGAGGTGGTGGTCACGCCGACCTATTCCGGCTGCCCGGCCACCGAAGTGATCGAGCAGTCGATCGTCGAGGCGCTGCGCGAGGCAGGTGCTGGCGCGGTGCGGGTGCGCACGCAGCTTGCGCCGCCTTGGAGCACCGACTGGATCGCGCCGGCCGCGCAGGAAAAGCTGCGCCGATACGGCATCGCCCCGCCTGGCGCGGCGGCGGGCGAAGGCGGTGCGCAACCGCTGGCGTTCGTGCCGCGGGTGGACTGCCCGCTATGCGGCAGCCGCAATACCGAGCGGCTGTCGGCCTTCGGCGCCACCGCCTGCAAGGCGCTGTATCGCTGCCGCGATTGCCGCGAACCCTTTGAATACTTCAAGCCGCTCTGACCCGCATGACACCGAAGTTCCACCGCCTGCGCATTGCCGAGGTCCGTCGCGAGACGCCGGAGTGCGTCAGCCTCGCCTTCGAGGTGCCGGCCGATCTGGCACCGGAATACCGCTTCGTGCAAGGGCAGCACCTGAACCTGCGCAC
>JBFINI010000537.1:0-2312 GCA_041611275.1 Burkholderiaceae bacterium | reverse complement strand
CCCGGCCGAACGCCGGCAGCAAATCCGGACGCTGCTGGCGCGGCTGGAGACGGACGATCGCGCGCTGACCGTGTTGATCGGCGACCTGAACGAATGGTTCCTCTGGGGCCGGCCGCTGCGCTGGCTGCACCGGTTCTTCAAACGAACGCCGGCGCCGGCCACCTTTCCGTCGGGCTTTCCGCTTTTCGCGCTCGACCGGCTCTGGGTCAAGCCGCGCGATCGGCTGCGCCGCATTTACGCACACGCGAGCCCGCTCGCACGCCACGCGTCCGATCACCTGCCACTGGTGGCGGAGATCGACATCTGAACGTCCCTTCGCGCCTCGGGGCAGCGCGGGAACGTCACGCGACGCGTTCTGCTTCGATCGAACGCCGTGCGATAAGACAGGAGATCAGACGCCGCATGCCGCCCCAGCCGCCACAACGGGTGACACGAAGGCCAATGATCGCGTTTCAGTCCTGGTAGGCGGTCAGCACGACCTCCGCGGCCGCATCGCGCACCGGGACGAGCGCCTGGTACTCGGGCGAATCATGCCAACGGCGCAGCGCCACCATGTCAGCGAAACGCACCACGACGACACGGTCGCCATGCGGCTGCCCGGCCAGCGACACCGCACGTGCAGCGCGCATCAGCACTTCGCCGCCGTACTGGCGAAATGTTTCGCCGACCCCGGCAACATAACGCGACCACAGTGCCTCGTCGCGCACGCGAATGGTGCCGACGATCCAGGCCGACATACCGGTCCGGCCGCCTCAGGTGTTGCTGACCTTGATCGCCGGCATCTTCAGCGACATGTCCTTTGACTTCTCGGCGATCTTCACCGCGACCTTGCGCGCAATCGCCTTGTAGGTTGCGGCAATCTCGCCGTCGGGCTCAGCGACGACTGTGGGGCGACCCGAATCGGTCTGCTCGCGGATGCGGATGTCGAGCGGCAGCGAACCGATGACCTCGACGCCGAAGTCGGCGGCCATTTTCTGCGCGCCGCCACTGCCGAAGATGTGCTCGGCATGGCCGCATTTGCTGCACACGTGGATTGCCATGTTCTCGACCAGGCCGAGCACCGGCACGTTGACCTTCTCGAACATCTTGAAGCCCTTGCGTGCATCGATCAGGGCGATGTCCTGCGGCGTAGTGACGATCACGCTGCCGGTGACCGGCACCTGCTGGGCCAGCGTCAAGGCGATATCGCCGGTACCCGGCGGCATGTCGACCACCAGGTAATCCAGATCGTGCCAGTTGGTCTGCGTCAGCAGCTGCTGCAATGCCTGAGTGACCATCGGGCCGCGCCAGATCATCGGCTGATCGGCATCGATCATGAAACCGATTGAGCTGGTCTCGATGCCGTGGCCCACCAGCGGCTCCATCGTCTTGCCGTCGGCGCTTTCGGGCTGGCCGCTGATGCCGAGCATGGTCGGCTGGCTGGGGCCATAGATGTCGGCATCGAGCATGCCGACCCGTGCGCCCTCGGCCGCCAGCGCCAGCGCCAGATTGACCGCGACCGTGCTCTTGCCAACGCCGCCCTTGCCCGAGGCAACGGCAATGATGTTCTTCACGTTCGGCAGCACCTTCAACCCGCGCTGCACGGTGTGCGCGACGACCTTCATCGTCACGTTGGCGCTGACATTGGCGGCGCCCGCGCCTTGCAGCGCCTCGATCACCCGCTTGCGCATTGGCTCGATCTGGCTGGCCGCCGGATAACCGAGCTCGACATCGACACTGACGCTGCCGCCTTTGACTTGGATGTTGCGCGCCGAACGCGAGGACACCAGGTCCTTGCCGGTGTTGGCATCAACGATCGACTTGAGGATTTCGCTCACGCGCTCGACAGTCAGTGACATGGGACTTCCCGCTCGAAAAACATGCAGTCTAGCGGAGCGCCCCAGCGAAATAACCCTGCGCCCGGCGCCGCTGTCAATCAGCGGGGTACAAGCCCGGCACAGGCCGCCAACGAGCCAAGCCATGAATCGCCAACGGCGCCGTTCGATGCGCCGCGGACCTGGAACGCCCCGCTGACAGCGGTACATCGCGCGCCGAAAACACCGGCCTGCACGGCGCCGAATAGAATGCGCGCATGTCGCGCGAGCTCTTCGTCACCACCGCGCTGCCGTACGCCAACGGCAAGCCGCACATCGGCCACATCATGGAGTACATCCAGGCCGACATCTGGGTGCGCTACCAGCGACAGCAGGGCCATGCGGTGCACTTCGTCTGCGCCGAGGACGCGCACGGCGCGGCGATCATGATCGCCGCCGAAAAGTCCGGCAAGACGCCGCACCAGTTCATCGCTGAGATGCGCGCCGCGCGCCAGCAAT
>JBFINI010000536.1:0-2322 GCA_041611275.1 Burkholderiaceae bacterium | reverse complement strand
TCGCGAACATGGTCCGGACCGACGCCTGCGTCACTCGACGACAAGACCATGGCCGCCATGCGCACTCGGACCGGGCGGTAACATCTCTGCCACCACCAAGCCCGCAAGTCGGAGAGCGCGCATGGCAGGGTGTGTCGGCCAGGCGCTGCATGCCCATGCCACCCGGCGCAGTCAGGATCGAATGTCTACACATCCCGAGCTGATCGGTGCCACGTGGCCGATGCGGCCGGCGCGGAGAGCCTGCGCGTGAAGTGGCTGTCGTCGCCCTGGCCTTTGCGCCTGAACTGGCGCCAGTTGCTGCCGTTCTTGGCCTGGCGCTCGCGCGTCAGCCGCGACTCGCTGCGCGCCGATTTCGGTGCCGGCCTCACCGGCAGCCTGATCGTGGTGCCGCAGGCGGTGGCCCTGGCCACGATTGCCGGCATGCCACCCGAATACGGCCTGTACGCGGCGATGGTGCCGGCGATGGTGGCCGCGCTCTTCGGCTCCTCGTGGCAGCTGGTCTCGGGGCCGACGACGGCGATCTCGATCGTCGTCTTCGCCTCGCTCAGCCCGCTGGCCGAACCCGGCAGCGCCGACTTCGTGCGCCTGGCGCTGACGCTGGCCTTCCTGTCCGGCGTGATCATGCTCGTGCTCGGCTGGCTGCGCATGGGCACCTTGATGAACTTCGTCTCGCACACCGTGGTGCTGGGCTTCACCGCCGGTGCGGCACTGCTGATCGTTGCCAGCCAGGTGAACAACTTCTTCGGCCTGGCCATCCCGCGCGGGGCCAACTTCGCACAGGTGCTGCAGGCGCTGGCCACCGACGTGGGCGAGATCAACCCCTGGGTCACCACGGTCGCGCTGGCCACCTTGGCCACCAGCCTGCTGGTGCACAAGTTCCTGCCGCGCGGGCCGCACATGATCACCGCGCTGCTGGCCGGCAGCCTGCTTGCAGCGGCACTGAATGCCTGGCTGGGGCCGCAACGCACCGGCATCCGCACGCTGGACGCGATCCCGCTTGGGCTGCCGCCGCTGTCGATGCCCGACCTGTCGGTGCAGACGATCCGCGAACTGATGCCGATCGCCGTCGCGCTGGCGATGCTGTCGCTGACCGAGGCACTGTCGATCGCCCGCGCGCTGGCGGCGAAGACCGAGCAGCGCCTGCATGCCAGCCAGGAGTTCATCGGCCAGGGGCTGTCGAACATCGCCGGCGCGTTTTTCAGCGGGTACCCGTCGAGCGGCTCGTTCAACCGCAGCGGGCTGAACCTGGAGTCGGGCGCACGCACGCCGCTGGCCGCCGTCTTCTCGGCCCTGCTGCTGGTCGTGGTCGTGCAGTTCATCGCCCCGCTGGTGGCCTTCCTGCCGCTGGCGGCGATGGCCGGCGTGCTGCTGCTGGTCGCCTGGGGGCTGGTGGACTTTCGCAGCATCGCGGCCATCTTGCGCGGCAACCGGCAGGAGGCCGTCGTGCTGGTCACGACCTTCCTGGCCACCCTGTTCCTGAACCTCGAGTTCGCGATCTACGTCGGTGTGCTGCTGTCGCTGTTGCTGTACCTGAACCGCACCTCGCGGCCGCGGATGGAGGACGTCAAGCCGGCCACCGGCGAAGGCCATTACCACTTCAGCAACGAGACCAACCTGCCCGACTGCCCGCAGCTGAAGATGCTGCGCGTGGACGGTTCGATCTTCTTCGGCGCGGTCGACCATGTGCAGCGGGTGATGCTGGACGTCGATGCGCGCAACCCGGGCCAGAAGCATCTGCTGCTGGCCTGCCCGGGAGTCAACTTCATCGACCTGGCCGGCGGCCAGTTGCTGGCGCAGGAGGCGCGCCGTCGGCGGCGCCTCGGCGGTGACCTGTACATCTTCAACCTGAAGGACGTGCCGATGCGCGCGCTGCGCGAAGGCGGCCACGAAGAGACCATCGGCAAGGATCACTTCATCAAGCTCGGCGACGGCGACCCGATCGCAAAGATTTTCGACCGCCTCGACCCGAAGGTCTGCGCCACCTGCACGCGGCGCATCTTCAAGCAGTGCGGCCCGATGCCGTCATGAACCGGCAGCGCGCCGCCGTTGGGCGCGCGACGACGCTGCGCGGCGTTGCCAACTGGATGCGAACCGGGCCGGCCGCGCCGGTTCAGGCCCGGAAGATCGCCTCGAGGTCGACTTCCTCGGTCGCGGGCTCGAGCTTCAGGCTGCGTTCGATGTGCGCCAGGTGTTCGAGCATCAGCGACTCGGCGCGCGAGACGTCACGATGGGCGATGGCTTCGATGATTTCCGAGTGCTCGTCGGCCAGACAACTGCTGGCGGTCGGTGCGTCGTAGAGCACGATGATCAGGCAGGTCAGCG
>JBFINI010000535.1:0-2324 GCA_041611275.1 Burkholderiaceae bacterium | reverse complement strand
TGGCTCGCGCTGCGCGAAATGCCAGACGGCCAGCGCCAGGGCCAATGACTGCAGCGCCGCACTGACGAACAACGGCGCGCCGATGCGCCAGTCGCCGGCCGGCAGGTGACTCACCTCGGCCAGCACCGGCGCACCGATCATCGGCGCGATCACCACCATCAGGCTGGCCAGCGAACTGAGCGCGCCCATCGTGCGGCCCTGCTCGGTCGCGTCGGCCGCCTTCGATACCAGCGCCTGCAGCGACGGCGCGGCGGCGAAGGCAAGCAGGTTGGCGAAGATGATCGCGTACATCATCCAGCTTTGCGTGGCGCTGCCCCAGGCGATAAAGGCCAGCACCCACGAGCCGATGCCAGCCAGCGCCATCTTTCGTTCGCCGAAGCGGCGGATCAGCCGGCCGAGCAGCACGCCCTGCACTAGCACCGACATCAGGCCGACGACGAACAGCGACAGCCCGGCATCGCGCGGGCCCCAGTCGAAGCGGAAGTTCGTGTACAGCACCCAGTTGGTGTGCAGGATGAACTGCGCCAGATTGATCAGGCCGTAGACGACCACCAGCAGGCCGACGCCGCGCAGCCGGGCCAATGCGGTGAGCGAGGCAATCGGATTAGCGCGCCCGATCGCAAAGGCTTGCCGGCGCTCGCGCGGCAGTGATTCCGGCAGCACGAACCAGCCGTAGGCGAAGTTGGCCAGCGACAGGCACGCCGCCGCGTAGAACGGCAGCCGCACGTCGATGGCGCCGAGCACGCCGCCGGCGGCCGGGCCGATGATGAAACCGACGCCGAACATGGCGCCGATGCGGCCGAACTGCTTGGCGCGATCCTCCGGCGGCGTGATGTCGGCCAGATACGCATTTGCCACGGCCAGCGTCGCACCCGTGGCACCGGCCAGCATGCGCGCGGCGAACAGCATCCACAGCGAGGTAGCCAGCGCGGCGACCAGGAACAGCGTGCCCAGCCCGGCAATGCCGATCAGCAGGATCGGCCGCCGGCCATAACGATCGGACAATGCGCCGAGTCCCGGCGCGCACAGGAACAGCATCAGCCCATAGGAAGCGGCCAGTGCCCCGTACCAGTAGGTCTGCGCCTCGCGGCTGGCGGTGAATTCGCCGACCAGCGCCGGCAGCACCGGCAGCATCAGCCCGACGCCGATCATGTCGATCAGCACGGTGATCAGGACGAAGGGGATCGCCGGCCGGCGCAGCACTTGGCGATCCCTACGGCGCGGGCATCTCCGTGACGCCGGGCTGCTGCCGGCAGCGATCGAGCCAGGCCTGCACGGCCGGATACTTTGCCAGGTCGAAGCGGCCATCGGCGGCGCGGTGCGTGTAGGCGAACAGCGCGATGTCGGCGATCGAAAAGCTGTTGGCGGCGAAGTACGCGTGCTGCAGCAGGTGCCGCTCCATGACCGCCAGCGCCGCATTGCCGCGTTCGAGCAGCATCGGCAGGCGCGGATCGTCGTCCTTCTTCAGAAACAGGCGGATAAACCGGGCGACGGCAACGTACGGCTCGTGCGAGTACTGCTCGAAGAACATCCAGGCCAGCACCTGTGCGCGTGCCAGGCGGTCACCGGGCCACAGCCGGGTGCCGTCGGCGAGATAGCAGAGGATCGCATTTGATTCCGGCAGGAAGGTGTGCTCGTCGATCTGCAGCACCGGCACCTTGCCGTTCGGGTTCATCGCCAGGAACTCCGGCGTGCGCGTCTCGCGCTTGAGCACGTCGATTTCGTGCCAGCGGTACGCGATGTTCAGCGCCTCGAGCGCCAGCAGCACCTTGTGGCAATTGCCGCTGGCGCGACTGCCGTAAACACGATGGGGAACGTGGGTCGAAACGGGATGTGCCATGGCGTGTTCAATGCGCCCGCGCGTTGGAATACAGGTGGATGACGACCACGCCAGCGAGGATCAGCACGATGCCGGCGATCTCGCCGGCCAACAGCCGCTGTCCGAACAGCCGCCAGCCGATCAGCGTGATCAGCGCGATGCCGACGCCCGACCAGGTCGCGTAGACGACGCTGATCGGAATCACGCTCAGCGCGCGCGTCAGCGCCAGGAAGCAGGCGAAGTAGGCGAGCACCAGGACGACGCTCGGCATCAGCTGCGTGAAGCCGGCGCTGACCGACAGCGCCGAGGTGCCGGTGACGCCGGCAACGATCGCGATGCCCAGGAACAGGTACGCCACCCAGCGCCGCCGCGGCGGCCCCTCGGCGTGTATCGACTCCTCGATGCGCGCGCCGGCCGCGGCGGCGAGATCGGCTAGCGGCTCGTGAACGCCGGGATCGACGCGGAACAGTTCGTGGTGCGGCTCGTCCGGCGGCCGCGGTTCGTC
>JBFINI010000534.1:0-2330 GCA_041611275.1 Burkholderiaceae bacterium | reverse complement strand
GTTGTAGGCGCGCGCCAGGCGGGTGATCGAATCGAGCAGGATCACCACGTCTTTCTTCGATTCGGCCAGCCGCTTGGCTTTTTCGATCACCATCTCGGCCACCTGCACGTGACGCACCGCCGGCTCGTCGAAGGTAGAGGCGACAACCTCGCCGCGAACCGAGCGCTGCATCTCGGTGACTTCCTCCGGCCGCTCGTCGATCAGCAGCACGATCAGCACCACGTCCGGGTGGTTGGCGGCGATCGCATGCGCGATGTGCTGCATCAGCACCGTCTTGCCCGACTTCGGGCTCGATACGAGCAGCCCGCGCTGGCCCTTGCCGATCGGCGCGATGATGTCGATCAGGCGACCGGTGATGTTCTCCTCGGCCTTGATCTCGCGTTCCAGCTTCAGCGGCTCGTCGGGAAACAGCGGCGTCAGGTTCTCGAACAGGATGCGGTGCTTGGTCGACTCCGGCGGCTGTCCGTTGACCTTGTCCACCTTCACCAGCGCGAAATAGCGTTCGCCGTCCTTCGGGGTGCGCACTTCGCCTTCGATCGAGTCACCCGTGTGCAGGTTGAAGCGGCGGATCTGCGACGGCGAGATGTAGATATCGTCAGTCGACGCCAGATATGAGGTCTCCGGCGAGCGCAGGAAGCCGAAGCCGTCGGGCAGCACTTCGAGCGTGCCATCGCCGAAGATCGTTTCGCCGGTCTTGGCCTTCTTCTTAAGGATCGCAAACATCAGCTCCTGTTTGCGCATCCGGTTGGCGTTGTCGATTTCAAGCGAACCGGCCATGTCGAGCAGGGCCGACACGTGCAGGGCTTTGAGTTCGGAGAGTTGCATAGGCCTTCGGCGGGAGTTGTGGGGCGCCGGGGGACAGTCAGGCACCCGCGAGGGAGGATGAAAACACCGGCGCCGCGAGCGCCAGCGTTCTCTGACTAAATGTTACTGTCGATGAACGCGGTGAGTTGCGACTTGGACAGGGCGCCGACCTTGGTGCCGACCACGGCGCCGTTCTTGAATAGCATCAGCGTTGGTATGCCGCGGATTCCATACTTGGCCGGCGTGGCCTGGTTCTCGTCGACATTCAGTTTGGCCACAGTGAGCTTTCCCTTGTAGTCGCCGGCCACCTCGTTGAGGATCGGCGCAATCATCCTGCAGGGGCCGCACCATTCGGCCCAGTAGTCGACCAGCACCGGGTGGTCGGCCTTCAGCACGTCGGATTCGAACGACGCGTCACTGACGTATTTGATTTCCTGGCTCATGGGTTGTGTCCTTTCGGCGCCGGCTGCAGCGCTGAGAAACGGAGAAAGGAAAGGGGACCGGATGAAGAATCGAGGCCCGCCGGTTTTTCGCCCGCAACGCCGGGGCGGCTGGCCTGAATTGAGCGCAATGGTAGCACTGCCGCCCGCGGTCGCGCGAGTGCCCCCGCCGGTACGGTCGATGCCGCGGGGTTTCTAGAATCGGCGCGCCATGGCCCTGCAGACACTGTCGATCGCTGCCGACTCGCACTTCTGGATTACCGCCGCCCGCGCGGTGCGCGAGTTCGGCGCGGAACTCGATTTGCCTTCACGTGAGTTGCAGTCCATCAGCTGGCTGGTGCCGACGGCGGCACAGGCGGTATTGGCGAGGCACGGCCTGCGCGGAGCGATCCAGGGCGCCTTCGTTCCGCCGCGCATCGCACCGCTGTTGGCGTGGATTGGCCAGCCTCTGCACTCTGGCGTCGCGGTTCGAGCCGAGCTGTTCACCGTACTGCGCGCTAATGCCTGGGTGCGCGAATCGTTCGGCGCGCAGCCGGCCGCGCTGTGGGCGCTCGCTGGCGGGGTGGCGCAGCTATGTGACGAACTGACGCTGGCGGCGACCGATTCGCTGGAAGCACTTGCCGAGCGGCTGCAGGCCAGTCTGGCGCGACATTTCCATCGACGTGCTGCGCGGGCACTGCAGCCGCAGGCGCAACTGGTGCTGCAGCTCTGGCGGGCGCGACGCGCCGACGATCCGGCCCTGTGCGTACTGCAGGCCCTTGATGAACGTGCCGACCAGGCACGCAGCCCCCTCGTCTTCGTGGCCGATAGGGTCTTCGACTCCGCGAGCGACGGTTGGCTGCGACGATTTCTGCATCGCTACGCTCAGCGTGCACCAGTGCGGCTGCTCGAGGCGGACCTGGCGGCGGCGCTCGCCAGCCGCCCGCTGCTGGCTGCGGCCTGGCCCGAGTTGGCCGGCGGCGATCGCGCAACGCCAATCGCGACGCGTGCCGATGCGCTCAAGGATGGGTCATGCCCGCTGCACATCGTCGCCACCGCGTCGCTCGAGGAAGAGGCGGGCGTCGTCGCGCAGCAGGTGCTCGAATG
>JBFINI010000533.1:0-2337 GCA_041611275.1 Burkholderiaceae bacterium | reverse complement strand
TCGGCGTTGTCCTCGAACAGGCTGTTGGCCCAGGTCGGGCCCTGGCCGTCGGCGTTCTTCGCCCACGGCGTGGTCGGCAGGTTGCCCCCATAGATCGACGAGCAGCCGGTGGCATTGGCGATCATCAGCCGGTCGCCGTACAGCTGCGACAGCAGCTTCAGATACGGCGTCTCGCCGCAGCCGGTGCAGGCGCCGGAGTATTCGAACAGCGGCTGGCGCAGCTGCGAGCCGCGCAGCCCGTCGATGGTGTCGAACGACGGCCGCACTTCGGGCAGGCTGAGGAAGAACTCGTAGTTGGCACGCTCTTCCTCCAGATGCTCGAGCTTCGGCGCCATGTTGATCGCCTTGTGCTTGACGACCTCCTTGCTGCGCGACGGGCACACGTCCACACAGATGCCGCAACCGGTGCAGTCCTCGGGCGCGACCTGCAGGCTGTAGAGCATGCCGTCGAGCGGGCCACCGTCCTTGCGCGACCACGGCACCGCCTTGAAGGTCGACGGCGCGCGTTTCATCTCATCGGGCGAAAACACGTTCATGCGGATCGCCGCGTGCGGGCAGGCCAGCGGACAGATCGCGCACTGAGTGCAGACCTTCGGATCCCAGATCGGAATCTCCAGCGCAATGCTGCGCTTTTCCCATTGCGTGGTCGCGGTCGGGAAGGTGCCGTCGACCGGCATCGCCGAGACCGGCAGCAGGTCGCCCTTGCCGTCCATCATCATTGCCGTCACGCGCTGGACGAAATCGGGCGCGGCGCGTGGAACGATCGGTCGCCGCGTCAGCAGCGAATCGGCGCGCGCCGGAACCTTCACTTCGCGCAGCGCCGCCAGCGACGCATCGACCGCGGCGAAATTGCGGTTCAGGACCGTGTCGCCCCGTTTGCCGTAAGTCTTGCGGATCGCCTCCTTGATCTTTTCGATCGCCTCCTCGCGCGGCAGGATGCCGGAGATGGCGAAGAAGCACGCCTGCGTGACCGTGTTGATGCGGCCGGCCAGGCCCGCCTGCTTGGCCACCGCCAGTGCGTCGACAACATAGAACTTCAGTTTCTTGGCGAGGATCTGCTCCTGCGTTTCGCGCGGCAGCTTGCCCCATACCTCGTTCGGGCCATAGGGGCTGTTCAACAGAAAAGTCGCACCGTTGCGGGCCAGCGCCAGCACGTCGAGCTTTTCCATGAACTCGAACTGGTGGCAGGCGACAAAATCCGCCTGGCGGATCAGATACGTCGACTCGATCGGCTTCGGCCCGAAGCGCAGATGCGATACCGTGATTGCCCCGGACTTCTTGCTGTCGTAGACGAAGTAGCCCTGCGCGTGCAGCGGCGTGTTCTCGCCGATGATCTTCACGGTGTTCTTCGTTGCGCCGACGGTGCCGTCGGCGCCAAGCCCGTAGAAGATCGCGCGCGTCACGCCCTTGGCTTCGGTGTCGAATTCTTCGTCCCACTTCAGCGACAGATGGGTCACGTCGTCGACGATGCCGACCGTGAAATGTCGCTTCGGCTTGGCGGCGGTCAGTTCGTCGAGCGCCGCCTTGGCCATCGCCGGCGTGTACTCCTTCGACGACAGCCCGTAACGGCCGCCGATCACTTTTGGCACGGCTTTGCCGTCCGGCCACGCCTCGGCCAGCGCGGTGACCACGTCCTGATACAGCGGTTCGCCGATCGCGCCCGGCTCCTTGGTGCGGTCCATCGCCGCGATCGCGCGCACCGTTTTCGGCAGCACGTCGACGAACGCCTGCGCGTCGAACGGCCGGTACAGCCGCACGGTCACCAGCCCGACCTTCTGGCCTTCGGTCACCAACCGGTTCACCGCCTCGTGCGAGGCGCCGACGCCCGAGCCCATCTGCACCAGCACGCGCTCGGCGTCCGGCGCCCCGGAGTAGTCGAAAAGCCCGTAGCGGCGGCCGGTCAGCTTCTCGAAGCGGGCCATCGAATCGCGCACGGTGCCCGGCACCGCCATGTAGAAGCCATTACACGCTTCGCGCGCCTGGAAGAACGCGTCCGGGTTCTGCGCCGAGCCGCGCAACACCGGGTTGTCCGGATTCAGCGCCCGCTCGCGGTGCGCCTTGACCAGCTCCTCGTCGATCAGCGTGCGCACGTCCTCGTCGAACAGCAGGTCGACCTTGTTGACCTCATGACTGGTGCGGAAGCCATCGAAGAAATGCAGGAACGGCACGCGTGCCTTCAACGTGGACATGTGCGCGATCATTGCCATGTCCTGCGCTTCCTGCACGCTGCTCGAGGCGAGCAACGCAAAACCGGTGGTGCGCGCAGTCATCACGTCGGAATGGTCGCCGAAGATCGACAGCGCGTGCGTGGCCAACGTGCGGGCCGAAACGTGGAAC
>JBFINI010000532.1:0-2345 GCA_041611275.1 Burkholderiaceae bacterium | reverse complement strand
GCGCTGCCCGCCTACAGCGCAGCCGCGGTCGGTGAGCGCTCCGGATCACCGGACCGTAGAGTCGTCGACCAGGCCTTCTGGTCCGGCAATCTCAGTTGCGACAACGCGGCCGTGCCGGTCTCGGACCGGAGCACGCGTCTGGCGACTGTTGCCGACTTTGACGCGTCGGACCGGTGCTCGATGCAGAAGAACTCCGTCGAAGGCCCCTTCTACTTCTGCACCAACCCGGGCAGTGCGGACATTGCACAAGCCAAGCCGGGCGTCCCGCTGACCATCGCGATGCGCGCGGTCGACGCCGCCACTTGCCAGCCGATCGCCAATGCCGTCATCGACATCTGGCATTGCGACGCCAGCGGGCTGTACTCCGGTCACGATCTGGCCGTCGACGAAGCCGTCAAGTCGACCAAGCACACGCCGCCCACCAATGGCGACCGCTCTTGCCGCGGCGCGCTGCGCACGGACCAGGATGGAATTGCCGAGTTCCGCAGCATCTACCCGGGGTTTTACGTCGAGCGCGCAATCCACATTCACTTCAAGGTCCACGTCGGCAACCGCGCGTTCCTGACCAATCAGGCGCATCTGCCGGAGATCGATAACGCCGCCGTAATTGCGTTGGCTCCCTACAACGTGCCGCGCAGATCGAAACGCATTGCCAACGTGCAGGAGAACTGGGGCTTGCCGACGATGAAGATTGTCGAGCGGCGGCGGATCCGGCTCGCCGTGCTGGACCTGGTGCTTTCCATCTGACGGTTTGTCGCGAGGGCAATCGATTGGCGAGACACTGTGGTTCGTCTCGCCTGCTTGACTGTCCGACCTCGAAACTGAGGGCGTTGGTCGAGTCTGCTTCGCCCTACCAGTGCGACTGCGCGTCGCCAATGGACCAAACCGTTACGGGCTCATCGACCTGGCGCCGGATGTCACGCTCTTGACGCACAGGAGCCGTCGTCGAACCAAGCCCGAACTTGATGCAGTGACTTCGAGCTTCGCAGCCTCGGGGGCCATAGCACTGGACCAGGAAACGATCTAATTGACGATTTCGGCGTACAGTGCCGCGCGCAGTTCGTGCCACCCTGAGGAGAACATTCATGCGTTGGCTCGCCTTTGGCGTCGCCGTTTCATTGTCAGCAGCCGTCTTCGCGCAGCCCTTGCCGACGATCGCGCCGGAATCAGCCGGCTTCTCCGCCGACGGCCTCGCCCGCATCGACCGCTTCTTCGCGCGCGAAATCGAGGCCAACCGCGTGCCCGGCGCGGTGGTGGCGATCGCACGCGACGGCAAGCTCGTCTACTACAAGGCGCACGGCTTTCTTGACAAGGCCGCCGGCACGCTGATGCCGCTCGACGCGATCTTCCAGCTGGCGTCGATGACCAAGATCATGGCCAGCGTCGGCGGCCTGGTGCTGAACGAGGATGGCCGCCTGCTATTGAAGTCGCGGCTCGACGAGTACCTGCCGGCTTTTGCCAAGATGAACGTCGGCGTCGTCTCGGCCAGCGGCGAAATCACGCTGCAGCCGGCGAGCCCGATCTACATCCACGACCTGTTCCGCCACACCTCCGGCATCACCTACGGCGGCCGCGGCAATACGCCGGTGCACAAGCTGTATCCGGCCGGCTCCGGCTCGGCGGCGGCGCAGATGAGCGGCGACGAACTGATCGCCAAACTGGCGTCGGTGCCGCTGCTGCACCCGCCCGGCACAGTGTGGGACTACGGCTTCTCGACTGACGTGCTCGGCCTGGTGATCGAGAAGGTCAGCGGCAAGCGGCTGAATGATTACCTCAAGGAAGCGGTGTGGGACAAGGTCCGGATGCCCGACACCTCCTTCGAGGTGCCGCCCGAGAAGCGCGCGCGCATCGCCCGGCCGCTGCCCGTCGATCCGATCACCGGCAAGCCGCAGCGCATCGCCAGCCTCGACGGCAAGAACAAGTTCGAATGCGCCGGCGCCTGCGCCTTTGGCACCGTGGGCGACTACCTGCGTTTCGGCCAGATGCTGCTCGACGGCGGCGCAATCGACGGCCGCCGCGTGCTCGGTGCCAAGACGGTGGCGTGGATGACCACGGACCATCTCGGGCCGAACATCAAGAACCAGGTGCCGGGCACCGAGCCGCACCGAGACGGTTACAGCTGGGGGCTCGGTGTCGCGGTGCGCATGCACGATGGTGTGGCCGCCACGCCAGGAACCAAGGGCGACTATTCGTGGAACGGCGCCAACGGCACACAGTTCTTCGCCGATCCGCAGGAGCGGCTGGTGGTCGTGGTCGGCACCTCGGCACCCGGCGAGATCCGCAAGTACTACCGCGAGCAGATCGGCGCGCTGGTGTACGGGGCGATGACGCAGCTGCGCGCGTCG
>JBFINI010000531.1:0-2346 GCA_041611275.1 Burkholderiaceae bacterium | reverse complement strand
GCCTTCGCGGCGGCGCTGGTCTGCGTGCGCTGGCTGCTGCACTTCATCAGCCATCACGATTTCCGGCTGTTCGCCTGGTACCGGATCGTCTTCGGTGGCGTCATCCTGCTGACCGCCTACGCCGGCTGGGTGGACTGGACCGAGTGATTTGCCGCCGCTGGCGCAAGGGCGGTGGATGAGCGCCGCTCGGCCGCCCGAAGGCGCTCAGCTCTCTCTTGGAGGAGTGGCGCGCAGCGCGAAGGGGGCGCAATGAGCATCGCACCGAAGTCACTGCAGCTGCTGGCGGCGATCGTCAGCGCGGCGGTGATTGCCGCCGGCGTCGTGTTGTTCGGCTGGCCGACCTTCACCGTGCTGGCGCTGTACTGGCTGGAGAATCTCATCATCGGCGGCTTCACGCTGCTGCGCATTCTCGCTGCCGGCGCGCGCAGCGAGCGCTATGGCCAGTCGCTGTTCACGGCCGTTTTCTTCGCCGTGCACTATGGGCTGTTCTGCTTCGTGCACGGCATCTTCGTCGCCACGCTGTTCGGCAACATCACCAGCGCGCACGGGCTGTTCGACCCGCTGCTGCTGATGATCGGCCGCATCGGCGCCGACCGCATCGGCGGGCTGGTGATCGCCGCCATGCTCTTCGCCGCCGCCGTAGATGCCGCGCGCGCCTGGGCGCGGATGGATGCCGGCGACGACAAGGTGATCGGCAGGATCATGTTCGAACCCTACGGCCGCATCGTCGTCCTGCACCTGGTGTTGATCGGCGGCGGCGCACTGATGCAGTTCCTGCAGGCGCCGGCGGCCGCCGCGCTGCTGCTGGTGGCCTTCAAGCTCGCCTATGACTTGCGACTTCTGGCTGCAAAGTCATCGTCGGCCACAGCGCGCGCGATGGCGACGAAACGATCAGCCTGAGTTTCAGCGACGAACGAAGACGAGATCCCAGGTCCCGTGGCCGAGCCGCGTGCCGCGGGCGTGAAACTTGGTGGTCGGCCGGGTGGCGAGCGGGTTGATGGGCGTCGGCGCGTAATCGGCGTGCAGGTTGCGCAGCTGGTCCTCGGCGCTTAGCACCGCAAGCATCTGCTCGGCGTAGTGCTGCCAGTCGGTCGCCAGGTGCAGATAACCGCCGGGCGCCAGCCGGCTGGCCAGCAGACTGACGAAGGGCTGCGCGATCAGCCGCCGCTTGTGGTGCCGTGCCTTTGGCCACGGATCGGGAAAGAACACATGCACGCCGGCCAGCGCATCCGGGGCGAGCATCTCGCGCACCACGTCGACGGCGTCGTGCTGGACGATGCGCACGTTGCTGAGCTGCAGTTCCTCGATGCGCCGGGCCAGCGCGCCGATGCCGGCGGCAAAGACCTCGACGCCGAGGAAATTCACGTCTGGCCGCGCCTGCGCGATCGCGGCGGTCGTCTCGCCCATGCCGAAGCCGATCTCGAGCACCGTCGGTGCACGGCGGCCGAATGCGGCCGCCAGATCGATCGCCTCGGCCCGATAGGCGATCGCCAGCCGTGGGAAAGTCTGCTCGTAGGCGCGCCGCTGCGCCTGCGTGACCCGGCCCTGGCGCAGCACGAACGAGCGGATCGAACGGCGCGGCTGCGCCGGCGCGGGGTCCTGCTCGGTGTCGTCGGCTCCGGGGCGCGACCGATTCACGCCGCGTCGCTCGGCTCGACACGGACGTCGAAGTTCACCGAGTTCGACATGAAGCAGTTGGCGTGCGCCTTCTCGTGCAGCGCGTGCGCGCGGCTGGCCATGGCCGGGTCGGCGACCACCACGCACGGATGCAGCACCACCTCGACCATCCGCATCTTGCCGTCGCGGATTGCCAGCCGGCCGACGGCGTGATCGCGATAAGCGGCGATGGCGATGCCGGCACGTTCGGCCAGCGCCAGGAAGGTCAGGTGATGGCAGGCCATCAGCGAGGCGACCATCAGCGTTTCCGGATTGTGGTGCGAGTCGTCGCCCTTGAAGACTGCGGGCGAGGATCCCGGCAGCGGCGCCTTGCCGGCGAATTCCAGCACGTAGCTGCGCTCGAGCTTCAGTTTGTCGTCGGTCTGCTGCGTCTGCCCGGTCCAGCGCAGGTTGCCTTCAAAGACGTGCTCTTGGGTCATGGAACTTTCCGCAATGTTGTCCGGCGGGTGCGCCGGGGCGCTTCGGCAACGGTCTGCGGCCTCCGCGGGATGCGTTGATGTTAGTCGATCGACGGCGCGAAAACGGCGTGGCGATGAGCGCGCCGTCAGCGTTTGACCGCTGTCGTCAGCTCGATCTGCCGGCCGCCGCGCAGCACCGTCATCCGCAGCGTGTCGCCGGCCCGCAGCCTGGCCAGCTCGGCCTGCATGCGCGCGTAATCATCGGGGCCCG
>JBFINI010000530.1:0-2353 GCA_041611275.1 Burkholderiaceae bacterium | reverse complement strand
GGCCGTTGGCCAACGGCCAGACGGTGGAGATCATCAGCGCCAAGACCGGTGGGCCGAGTCGCGACTGGCTGAATACCGAGCTCGGCTACATCGCCAGTGCCCGCTCGCGGCAGAAGGTTCGCCACTGGTTCAATCTGCTCGAGTTGCAGCAGTCGATGGCCGCCGGGCGGGCGCTGATCGAGCGTGAACTGCAACGGCTTGGCCGCACCGCGATCAAGCTTGACGATCTGGCGCAGCGGCTTGGTTTTTCATCGGTAGAAGATTTGTCGGTTGCCGCTAGCAAGGATGAGTTCAGCCTGCGCAGCATCGAACAGGCGCTGGCAACGACGTCAGCGGCGCCGGCTGAAGAACTGCCGCAAGTGGGGCGGATCGAGGTGGGCCGGGCTGCTGCTCGCGGCAAGGGCGGTGTACTGGTCGTTGGCGTCGATTCGCTGATGACTCAGCTGGCCCGCTGTTGCCGTCCGGTGCCGCCCGACGAGATCTTCGGCTTCGTTACCCGCGGCCGCGGCGTCTCGGTGCACCGCGCCGGTTGCGCAAACGCCGCGGCATTGGCTGATCGCCAGCCTGAGCGATTGATCGAGGTGGCATGGGGCGCGGCGCCGGAAGCGGTCTATCCCGTTGACGTTGTTGTCCTGGCCAACGATCGCGCCGGCCTGTTGCGCGATATTTCCGAGGTCTTTGCCCGCGAGAAGCTGAACGTGATCGGCGTCAACACGCTGTCACGGCGGGGCGAGGCGCAGATGAACTTCACAGCCGAAGTGACGGACGCTGCGGCCCTGCGTCGCGCCCTTGCCCAGCTGGTCGACGTCAAAGGCGTGATCGCGGCGCGGCGCCGCTAGCAACGTCGCGGGCGTCGCTGCGTAAAGCAGTCCGCTGAGTGCACGGGGGGAGAGTTCGCTGCGAGCGGGGATCAGCGTGAGTAAGTACAGGGCGCTGGCGAAGCGCCTTGCGCCACCGTTGACGTGGCCTTGCCGCGACCAGGTTGGGCAGGGACGCGTCGACACAGATCGGGCCAGCGGCGGTTTCGACACGAGGCCGGCTAGGCGAGTCGCAGGTCATCGACATATGACGGCAACGACCGCGGCGTGGCGTTGCGACTGAGGCCCTCGTGTATCATCCGCTCCCGCAACAGGCGCGTAGCTCAGTTGGTTAGAGCACCACCTTGACATGGTGGGGGTCGGTGGTTCGAATCCACTCGCGCCTACCAGCGCAACTTGAACCGAGGACATCGAGGATGCAGGTCTTTCGAACTACGTTTGCCGGCAACTGATTGGCCAGGACGAGTTCGCCCTTGATGAAGAAAAGTGCGGCTCGCCCGCACTTTTTTTTCGTCGGAGCAAGCACAGAATGATTTCGATTCGCCTTCCGGACGGTTCCAACCGTTCGTATGAAAAACCGGTCAGCGTGGCCGAAGTGGCCGCATCGATCGGTCCCGGGCTGGCCAAGGCGGCGCTCGCGGCCAAGGTGGACGACAGGTTGGTCGACACGTCGTTCGTGATCGAACGCGATGCGGCGCTGGCCATTCTTACTGCCAAGGACGCCGAAGGGCTGGAAATCCTGCGCCACTCGACCGCGCACCTGCTCGCCTATGCAGTCAAGACGCTTTTCCCTGACGCGCAAGTGACCATCGGGCCGGTGATCGAGAACGGCTTTTATTACGATTTCTCGTACAAGCGGCCATTCACGCCCGAAGACCTGGACGCGATTGAGAAGAAGATGTCCGAACTGGCCCGCAAGGACGAGGCGGTCAGGCGCGAGGTGTGGAAGCGCGACGACGCGGTCAAATTCTTCGAGTCGATCGGCGAGAAATACAAGGCGGAGATCATCGCTTCGATCCCGGCCGAGGAGAACATCTCGCTGTATCGCGAAGGTGATTTCATCGACCTGTGCCGCGGTCCGCACGTGCCGTCGACGGGAAAGCTGAAAGTCTTCAAGCTGATGAAAGTCGCCGGTGCGTATTGGCGCGGTGATTCCCGCAACGAGATGCTCCAGCGCATCTACGGCACGGCGTGGGCGAGCAAGGACGAGCAGGACGCCTACCTGAAGATGCTCGAAGAAGCCGAGCGGCGCGATCACCGTCGCCTGGCCAAGGAGCTCGATCTGTTTCACACCCAGGAAGAGGCGCCGGGGCTGGTGTTCTGGCACCCGAAGGGCTGGGCGATCTGGCAGGCGGTCGAGCAGTACATGCGGCAGGTGTATCGCGATAACGGCTACCAGGAAGTCAAGGCGCCGCAGATCCTCGATCGTTCGCTGTGGGAGGCCTCCGGCCACTGGGACAAATACCGTGAGCATATGTTCACGACCGAGTCGGAGAACCGCTACTACGCGCTGAAGCCGATGAACTGCCCCGGTC
>JBFINI010000529.1:0-2406 GCA_041611275.1 Burkholderiaceae bacterium | reverse complement strand
TGTAGACCACCGGCTCGGCCACCGCGTCGTTGACACGCTCGTAGGTCGGCACGCCTTCCTGGATGATGACTTCGCTGATCTCCAGGCCGTCCTTCGTGACGCTCATCTTGTTCCTGGTGCGGCGATTCAGTGCCTCCAGCTCCTTGGCGTCGCGCACGGTCATGATGCCCATGCCATAGCTGCCGCGGTCGGCCTTGACGACGACGAAGGGCTTTTCGTTGATGCCGTATTCCTTGTACTTGCGGCGGATCTTCGTGATCAGCGCATCGGCATTGCTCTGCACGCACGCAATGCCGGTGCCTTCGGTGAAATCGACCTCGCCGCATTGCGCGAACATCGGGTTGATCAGCCACGGGTCCATCCCCAGCAGCTTGCCGAACTTCTTGGCCAGCTCCTCGTAGCTCTGGAAGTGATGCGTCTTGCGCCGCACTGCCCACCCGGCATGCAGCGGCGGCAGCAGGTACTGCTCGTGCAGGTCTTCCAGCACCTTCGGGATGCCCGCCGACAGGTCGTTGTTGAGCAGGATCGTGCAGGGGTCGAAGTCCTTCGTGCCGAGCCGGCCACGCGTGCGCTGCAGCGGCTCGATCGTCAAGCTGCCACCGTCGGCCAGCGTCAGCGTCGTCGTTGACTTGATCTCGGGGTCAAGCGTGCCCAGGCGCACGTTCAAGCCGGCCTGGTGGAAGATCTGCGTCAGACGCTGCACATTGGCCAGATAGAAGGTATTGCGCGTGTGCAGTTCGGGCAGCAGCAGCAGGTTCTTCGCCTCCGGGCAGATCTTCTCGATCGCCGCCATCGCCGCCTGTACCGCCAGCGGCAGCATCTCGGACGTCAGGTTGTTCCAGCCGCCAGGAAACAGATTGGTGTCCACCGGGGCCAGCTTGAAACCGGCATTGCGCAGGTCGACCGAGCAATAGAACGGCGGCGTGTGCTCCATCCATTCGAGCCGGAACCAGCGCTCGATCGCCGGCATCGACTCCAGGATGCGCTGTTCCAGCTCGTTGATCGGGCCGGTGAGCGCGGTGATGAGGTGGGGAACCATGATCGAGGCCTCGGACAGCAACTGCGATTCTAGGCAGTTGGGGCTCGCCCAGGCGAACGCAAGTGCGCAGGCGCGGGCGCTATGCTGCCGGCCCAACAACCTTCGGGAGGGCCGATGTCGGTCGATGGCAGCGCTGCCGTGCCAGCGCATCACGATGCGCTGTTGACGCAGCTGCTGCACACCTACCTTGGCGACATCGAACCCGCCGCGCTGTCGCTGCTGCGCGAGCGCCTGACCTGGGTCGAGGTGCCCGGCGGCCAGACCCTGATGGAACAGGGCGCACCGGGCGACTCGATGTACCTGTCGATCAGCGGCCGGCTGCGCGCCTACGTCAACGACGAATTCGGCGAGCCGCGCATGGTGCGCGAGATGGGTCGCGGCCAGGTCATCGGCGAGATGAGCCTGTACACCGACGAGCCGCGCTCGGCCACCGTGGTCGCGATCCGCGACTCGGTGCTGGTGCGCCTGGACAAGGCCCACTTTGCCGAGTTGCTGGCGCTCAGTTCGCAGATGTCGATGGCCTTGACACGGCAGATCATCCGCCGCCTGCAGACCCAGCATGATCGCAATCCGGTACCCATGCCGGTGACGATCACGCTGCTGCCGGTCAGTGAAGGCATCGACCAGCGCGGCTTCGCCGACAGGCTCGCTGCGCAACTGGCGAGCAAGGGCCGGGTGATCGTGATCGACGCGAGCACCCTCGACGCCGCGCTCGGCGCGGGTGTCGCCCACGGCCCGGCCGACGATGCCGGATTGAAGCGGCGGATCTCGACGCACCTCGACCATCTCGAGTCCGATCACGAATTCGTGCTGCTGGTCGGCGACGCGACGCCCAGCGAGTGGACGCGCCGCTGCTGCCGCCATGGCGACGAGTTGCTGTTGCTGGCCGACGCCACGCAGCCGCCGGCGCTGCATCCGATCGAGGTCGACTGGCTGACGCTGCGGCCACCGCGTGCCGAAGCCGCCGAGATCCTGGTCCTGCTGCACCCGGCCGACACGCGTTGCCCGCGTGGCACCGGCGCCTGGCTGGCGCGCCGCCCGGTGAGCGGGCATGTGCACATCCGCCCCGACCGCGAGCGCGACATGGCGCGCCTGGCCCGTATCGAGAGCCGCAGCGCGGTGGGCCTGGTCCTGGCCGGCGGCGGCGCGCGCGGCTTTGCGCACCTGGGCGTCTGCCGCGCGCTGCAGGAACGCGGCATCGAGGTCGATTTCGTCGGCGGCACCAGCATCGGCGCGGTGATGGCCGCACTGATCGCCTCCGACCAGCCGCTCGAGCGCGCACAGGATGTCGCGCGCCGCTCTTTCCACGTCAACCCGACCGGCGACTTCAACTGGCTGCCGCTGCTGTCGCTGATCAGCGGCCGCCG
>JBFINI010000528.1:0-2412 GCA_041611275.1 Burkholderiaceae bacterium | reverse complement strand
TGGTCCCTCAGTGCCTCTTTGGCCGCGTCCGAACGGCGCCGGTTCGCGCGTCCGTTGACACCGCATTATCGTCTGCCGGGCCTTGCCGTCGACCCACACCTTCCGGCCGCCGAGGCGCCCGGACGGATTACTGTGAGCTGAGTTCATGTTGAAAGCAATTCGCGACTTCTTCGATCAGCATATCGGCGGCACGACCGCGCCGGAAGACGACACGCGCCGATTGCAGCTTGCCACGGCGGCGCTGCTGGTGGAGGTCGTCCGCGGCGACGGCAACATCGCCGCGGCCGAGCGGGAAACTCTGCTCGCCGCGGTCGGCGGCAAATTTGGCCTTGCGCCCGCCGAAGCGGCCGAGTTGGTCGCGCTGGCCGAGCAGGAGACAAAACTCGCCAATGACTACTACCAGTTCACGTCGCTGATCAACCGTCGCCTTACCCAGGCGCAGAAAGTGCGGGTGATCGAACTGATGTGGCAGGTGGCCTACGCGGACACGACCCTCAGCGCGCACGAGCAGCACGTGCTGCGCAAGATCGCGGCACTGCTGCACGTTCCGCACGGCGATTACATCGCCGCCAAGATGCGAGCCAAGAGCGCGGCAACAGGCTGAGTCACGGCTGGGCAACCAGCGCCAGCAGCTGCACGCCGTAGTTCTCGAGTTTCTTTTCGCCAACGCCGGAAATCGCGCGCAGTGCAGCCGTTGATGCCGGTCGCGCACTGGCGATCGCCTGCAGCGTGCCGTCATGGAACACGACGTAAGCCGGTACGCCATGCGCGCGTGCGACCTGCGAGCGCCATTCGCGCAGACGATCGAACAGTGCCTGCGCCGCCGCATCGAGCCCGGCAGCTGCGACCGTCTTCGACTTTCTCGCGCGGCGTCCGGCCGTCGGCGCCTGCCGCCGCAGTTCGATCGTCTTCTCGCCGCGCAGCACGGCGCGGCTTGCCTCGGTTAGTTGCAGCACGTTGAAGCGGTCGTAGTCGACCTCGACCAGATGGCGGGCGATCAGCTGGCGCAGCAGCAGCCGCCATTCGGCCTCGCTGACCTCGGCGCCGATGCCGAAAGTGCTCAGCGCTTCATGACCGAACTTCTTCACTTTCTCGTTGAGCTTGCCGCGCAGCACGTCGATGACGTGCGTGGCGGCAAAGCCGAAATGGCTCGCCTGCCGGCAGCGATAGATGCACGACAGCAGCTTCTTCGCATCGTCGGTAGCGTCGCGTACCTCCGGCGGCTGCAGGCAGTTGTCGCAGTTGCCGCAAGGCGCCGAAGCCTCGCCAAAGTAGGCCAGCAGCCGCACGCGGCGGCATTCGGCCGTCTCGGCGAGCCCGAGCATGCTGTCGAGCTTGGCAGTCGACAGCCGCTTGTAGGCGTCCTCCGACTCCGACAGTTCGATCAGCCGTCGCTGCTGCACGACATCGGCGAGGCCGTAGGTCATCCAGGCGTCGGCGGACAGCCCGTCGCGGCCGGCGCGGCCCGTTTCCTGGAAGTAGCCCTCGATGCTCTTCGGCATGTCCAGATGCGCGACGAAGCGCACATCGGGCTTGTTGATGCCCATGCCGAAAGTGATCGTCGCCACCATCACGACGCCGTCTTCCTGCATGAAGCGGTCCTGGTTTCGTCTGCGCTCGGCCGGCGCCATGCCAGCGTGGTATGGCAAGGCCGGAACGCCGTTGGCCTCGAGGTACACCGCCACTGCGTCCACCGAATTGCGTGCCAGGCAGTAGACGATGCCGGCCTCGCCGGCATGCTCCTCGCGAATGAATCGCAGCAACTGCTCGCGCGGTTCACGTTTCTCAACGATGCGATAGCGGATATTCGGTCGGTCGAAGCTGGCCACGAAGGCCCGCGCGTCGAGCAGGAGCTTGTCCACGATCTCGCGCCGCGTCGGCACGTCGGCGGTCGCCGTCAGCGCGATGCGCGGCAGCTGCGGCCAACGCTCGCGCAGCAAGGCAAGCTGACCATACTCCGGCCGGAAGTCATGGCCCCATTGCGAAACACAGTGCGCCTCGTCGACTGCAAACAGCGCGATCGGGCACTGCTCGAGCAGGCGCAGGAAGCGCTCGGTCAGCAACCGCTCCGGCGCCACGTAGACGAGATCGAGTTCACCGCGCCGCATTGCGCTTTCGACATTGGACGCCTCGCGCGTCGTCAGCGTCGAGTTCAGAAAGGCCGCGCGCACACCGAGCTCCAGCAGCGCCGCCACCTGGTCGGCCATCAGCGCGATCAGCGGCGAGACCACCACGGCCACTCCGTCGCGCAGCAACGCCGGAACCTGGTAGGTGAGCGACTTGCCGCCGCCGGTGGGCATAAGCACCAGCGCATCTCCGCCGCCGACGACGTGATCGATGACCTCGCGCTGGAAGCCGCGAAACGTCTCGTAGCCGAAGATCTCGCGCAGGATTGATTGCGCGCTGCGTTCA
>JBFINI010000527.1:0-2413 GCA_041611275.1 Burkholderiaceae bacterium | reverse complement strand
GCCATCAGGCGCGCGCTCATCGCGTTCGAGCGCTTGCTGGCGGACAGGGCCGTGCGCTGACTTCGCTTTTTTTTTACCATGAATCGCACGGACGTGCGAAAAAGGAACTGAAAATGCTGAGCATTTCTCTGATCGACGGAGTGATCATGCGATTGATCGAGGGCGTCGCCAACCGGCTGCTGCAACTGTTCGGCGGGCCCGACCACGTGCCGCAACGGAACGAGGATCTGGTGTGGTACTGATGAACCATGATCGCGGGCGGCGCGGTTGCAGGGGGTCATTGACGCCGCTTCGCCGATAGCGCAGCGGCGAAAGAAGGGCCGAGGACGTCGAGGGCCGTGCCGCGTGAACGGCGCGGCGCCTAAGGCTGCGCGCCCGAGTGCAGCGGGTAGCCCGACTGGCGCCAGGCGGCCATTCCGCCATCGAGTGCTGCTGCGTGACGAAAGCCCATCTCGCGCAGAGTGGCTGCGGCCAGCGTCGAGATTTGCCCCAGTTCGCAGCAAGTGAGGATGGCGCGGGTCGGGTCGGGCAACTCGCGGTCAACGCGCAGTTCAAGTTGGCCGCGCGGCAGCAGCCGCGCGCCAGGGATATGGCCAGATTCGTAAGCCTCGCGCTCGCGCACATCGAGGATGACCAGATCGGCGCCGCCGGTCTCGATGCGCGATTTCAGTTCGGCCAGCGACATGAACGGCACCATCGCCGCGGCGTCCGTCAGCATCTGCGTCACCGTGCGGCCGCCGCTCATGTTAGTGCGCAGCGCTTCGGTGATGTGCGTCGGCATCGACAGGTTGAGATTGTTCATCATCGCTACAAACTCGGCGCGGTCGCGTTTTTGCAGGCGGGGATTCTCGGCGAGTTCCTCGGCGATCGTTGAATGGCTGCGACCACGATAGTCATGGGCCGGATGCACCTTCAGCGCCGGGTCGAGCTTCAGCAGGCGATTGAACAGGCTGTCGTACAGCGCTTCTGGATCGCCGGTGGGCAGATCGGTACGACCGGTGCCGCCGATCATCAGCGTGTCGCCCGTGAACAGGCGGTCCTCGACCTGCAGGCACATCGAGTCACGCGTGTGACCCGGCGTGTGCAGCGCCTGCAGCCGCAGTTCGCCGATGCGCAGAAGTTCGCCGTCGGCCAGCCGCAGGTCGACGAACGGTGCCGGGCTCACCGAATGCATCACCACCGGTACGCCGAGCTGCTGCGCCAGCTGCCGCGTGGCCGAGAAGTGGTCGGCATGCGTGTGCGTGTCGATCAGATAGCGGATGCGCAGGCCGTCGCGCGCGGCGAGCGCCAGGGTGTGGTCAATGCGGCTGATCTCCGGATCGATCAGCGCCGCCGCGCTGCTGGTCTCGCAGCCGATCAAGTAAGACTGGCAACCCCCGGCGGCGATCTGTTCAAAGATCATCGACATCTCCCATGCGTTCGACGAGCGTGGTTTGGCCGCGTCGACAAAAGCAGCTTAGTGCGCAAACGCCGAGGGCGGAAACCCAGCTATCGGCACGTCTATCTGATCTGCGTACGTGCTAACCGCTGCGGTCGGAGAGAAACGGCCGCAATGCCGTGGCGGTATGCGTAGAAGAGCGCAGCAACTCCTGCGGCGGGCACTGCGCGATCACCTGTCCGCCGGCGTCGCCGCCCTCTGGGCCGAGATCGATGACCCAGTCGGCCTCGGCGATCACATCGAGGTTGTGCTCGATCACCACCACGGTGTTACCGGCATCGACCAGCCGGTGCAGCACGCGCAGCAGCTTTTCGACGTCGTGCATCGACAGGCCGACGGTCGGCTCGTCGAGGACATAAAGCGTCTGCAGCGGCTTGTAAGCGCGGCCGGTGCGGATCAGCCCCTCGTCCATGCGCACCTTGGCCAGTTCGGTGACCAGCTTGATCCGCTGCGCCTCGCCGCCGGACAGCGTCGGCGACGGCTGGCCGAGCGTCAGGTAACCGAGACCGACGTCCTGCAGCAGTTGCAGCGGGCGCAGGATCGACGGATGGGCGCCGAAGAAGCCGACCGCCTCGTCGATCTCCATCGCCAGCAGGTCGCCGGCGCTCTTGCCACGCAGATGGATGCCGAGCGTTTCGCGATTGAAGCGGCCGCCGCGGCACACGTCGCAAAGCACCTTCACGTCGGGCAGGAAGTTCATCTCGATCGTGCGCAGACCCTGGCCTTCGCAGGCCTCGCAGCGGCCGCCGGCGGTGTTGAACGAGAAGCGCGAGGCTGAATAGCCGCGCATGCGCGCCTCGGCGGTGTCGGCGAACAGGCGGCGGATCGCATCCCAGAAGCCGACATAGGTCGCGGGGCAGGAGCGCGGCGTCTTGCCGATTGGCGTCTGGTCGACTTCGAGCACGCGCCCGAGCGCGTCCCAGCCGGCGAGCGCCTTGCAGCCCGAGAGCGGCGCCGCTGCTTTCTTCGTTCGTG